>CAZLTX010000073.1:0-6100 GCA_964562555.1 uncultured Oscillospiraceae bacterium | reverse complement strand
ATGAGAATTATTACAGGTGATTTTAAGGGAAGAAGGCTGGAAATGCCTGAAAATGATAGTATAAGACCGACGACGGAGAAGGTTAAGGAGGCTTTGTTCAGCATTATTGCGGGCAATCTTTACGATGCGGTATGCGTGGATCTTTTCAGCGGAACGGGAAATTTGGGACTTGAGGCACTTTCGAGGGGGGCTCAAAAATGCTATTTCAGTGACAATTCACGTGCAAGCATAGAGCTTACGAAAAGAAATATAGCAATGTGCCGTGCAGAGAAATGGTCTGTGGTGGTTCCGGGCGACTATGAAAAAATGTTGAATTATCTGGCAGCAAAGGGCGAAAAGGTTGACATCTTTTTCGTGGATCCGCCGTACAGAAAGGGTCTTTACGACAGATGCTTTGAGCTGATTGAAGAGCTGGACATTTTGGCAGATGAGGGAATTATCGTTGCGGAGCACCCGTCTGCGGACAGCTTCGACGATGAAATATGCGGTTTTGTCAAGCTCAGAGAGAAAAGCTACGGCAGCATAGGTATCACAATATACGGCTGATAGTGATATATACCGACAAATAACAGACAAATATAAGGATAGATATGCAGTCTGCGGCAAGAAACTTTTCTTGCTCGGCAAACAAGCTTATGATACAATAAAAGTTAGAATTATAATTACAATTATAAACAGTAAACAGGCAATTTAGGAGGCATAGTCATATATGGTTACAAGAGCTCTGTACGCAGGCTCCTTCGACCCGCTTACACTCGGGCATTTGGACATTATCGAAAGAGCGGCGAACATTTTCGATGAACTGGTGGTAGGTGTGGTGGTAAATCTCGAAAAGCATTCATTCTTTTCGTTTGAGGAACGAATGGACATGATCAGAAAGGTTACCGAGCATTTACCTAATGTATCCGTTGACATGTGCGACGGACTGCTTGCGGAATATGTGAACACACACGGCTTTAATGTGGTGGTACGAGGGCTCAGAGGTGTGACGGATTTCGATTCGGAGCAGCAGATGGCACAGCTCCATCAGTATTTGTATAAGGATAAGGTCGAAACCGTATTTTTGATGGCAGATTCAGAGTACGCATTTATCAGCTCGACGATGGCGAAGCAGGTGATTTCGCTCGGCGGTGACGGAAGCAAGCTCGTTCCGCCTTATGTACTTGAAGAGATGAAAAGGAGAGTAAAGTAATGGAAGATACGATGAAAGTTTTAGAATTACTCGAAGAATTGGAAGATATTATAGACGCTGCGAACAAGGTTCCTATGGTCAGCAAAAAAGTCATGATAGAGCCTGAAGACGTGTACAGCATCGTAAGAGAAATTCGTCTTGCTCTCCCTGACGATGTGCAGCAGGCAAAGTGGATAAGAGACGAGAGAGATCGCATACTTGCCGATGCCAAGACGGAGTACGAGAGAATTATCAGAGAGGCGAAAAAGCAGGCTGATTATTTGGTTGAAACCGACGAGATTACTTTGCGTGCGAATAAGCTTTCACAGGAAATCAGACAGGACGCAGAAATGCACGCTAAGCTCCTTAAGATGAGAACCTATGATTATGTAGACAAAATGCTGTATGATATGCAGGCAAAGATGGACGATCTCAATATGAGATATTTCGGAGAGATGTATGCAAATCTCGAAAAAACCTTTGAGGATATCAATCAGACATTAAGCGATAACAGAGAGGAAATAAAAACACTGGCTTACAGAACGCAGAACGAAGTAACGCCGCAGATGTAGCTTGCGGCGTGTCTGCCTTGTGCCGGTGTAGATGCTATGGAAAATAAAGAAAACATCAGAAACAAGGGCAATAACGAAAATAAAAAAAATAAGAATGTGGTTTTAAGCGGATTTCAAGTTGGGTTCATGTATGTCGGAGCTATAATGGGAGCAGGCTTTGCTTCCGGCAGAGAGCTTTGGCAGTTCATGGGCCTTTTTGGGTCGAAAGGAATATTCGGTACGGTATTCGTGGCGATTTGCTTTATCGTGCTCGGATATATGACCTCATACATAGCACGTGCCAAAAACACGAACGACTTCGCAGTGATTATAACTCCGGCGGGCTATCCGAGACTGAGAAAAATCGTCAGCGTGTTTATGTCCGTCATGCTTTTTTCGGTTTTGATAACGATGTCAGCGGCGGGCGGTGCACTTTTGTATCAAAACTACGGAATTAACAGGGTTGTCGGCGGAATTATCATATGCTTCTTCGTCGTAATAACCGTGCTCGGAGATTTCGAGCGAGTATCACAGGTATTCAAGTATATAATGCCTGTACTCTTTGCGGTGGCGGTCGCAACGAGCTTTATGATTATTTTCAAGGACTTCGGGGATCTCGGATATCATCAGGAGGTGGAGCCTGCGACGATGGCACCGAACTGGGTGCTTGCGGCGGCACTTTACATTTCATATAATCTGCTTGCTATGATACCTATGATTTCAAGTGCCTCGATACATGCAAAAAACGAAAAGCATGCATTGACAGGCTCGGCTTTCGGCGGATTTTTGGTAGGCGTGCTGGCATTGATAATAATTCTCGCACTGCAAAGTGACATGAGTTTTTCCGATGTAAACGACATGCCTATGCTTGCATATGCACAGCTCATTTCCGGGCCGGTGGGTATTTGCTACTCCGTAATACTGTTTGTGGCAATATATTCGGCTGCGACGAGCAATTTTTACGGCTTTACGACCAAAATCAAAGCGGGCGGCAGGAAAAAATATGTTGTAATCGTTTCGGCATGCCTCGCATTCGCACTCGGACTTTTCGGTTTCAAGAACATCGTGGCATATATGTTCAGTGCGGAGGGATATTTGGGTTTTGTGATAATCGCACTGCTGATAGCAAATTTTTTCTGTACATACAAGGAAAAGAAGAGGATAAAGGAAATGAAAAATCAGATGAAAATCGAGATAGATGATTCGTTTTTTACCGAGTTTGAGGGCGAGGACAGAACAGCCTATCCCTCGTGCATGACTCGTGTAACAGGCGGTGCCGGAGGTGAATCATATATCATCAAGGGTGAGAACAAAACCGCCTTATATGATACGGGAATGGCTTGTTTCAAGGATAATCTGCTGCACAATATAGAGCTCGTATTAAATGCGGAAAACAGAACCTTGGATTATATTTTGGTTTCTCATACGCATTATGACCACATCGGAGCACTTCCGTATATACTCGAAAAGTGGCCGAACGCAGTGGTCTGCGGCAACATGAAGGCCGGCAAGGTGTTCAACAGCAGCACGGCAAGGCAGGTAATTGAAGAGCTCGGCACCAATGCGAAGAAAAATTATCACAAGGATGATGTTGAAATTCGCACGGACGGAATGAGGATTGACCGAGTTTTAAGCGACGGTGACGAGATTTCCTTGGGAGATATGACGATAATAGCGCATGAAACCAAGGGTCATACAGATTGCTCAATGTCCTACTATATTCTTCCGGAAAAAATTCTGATTTCATGCGAGTCAACGGGACTTCTGAGAGGACCGGGCAGGATAAATACAGGTCCGCTTAAGAGCATAGACGATTGTCTTGCATCTACGGAAAAGCTCAGAAAACTTGATTACGACTGCCTGATAATTCCGCATTACGGAGTGTGTCCGCCGTCGTACAGATATAAGTTTTTCGAGGACTATATTGCGGAGCAGAGGACGGAAAAGGAGCTTATCGAGAAAGGGATTGCAGACGGACTTTCCGCCGAAGAAATTTTAGAAAAGCACAAGAACCACTATTGGACGGAGGCTCGTGCGAAGGCACAGCCGTATGCGGCATATAAGATGAACACCGAAATAATCATAAAAAGAATGATGAATGGTAAACAGAAGAGCGATATTCCGAAAGAAATAAACGACAAATAAGGGGTAAGCGGCGGCGGACAAAAAGTCCGCTGCTTTATTATGCTAAAGTACGCAACTGTTTTGTACTAAAAAAGTGTTTTTTTGTTTAATTTATTGAAATAAAAGTGCTCTGTGGTATTATTTATATATTGCTTAAATATGCTAAAATAATGCTAAAAACTTATGAGGTGAATGAAAATGGAAAATAACAAGAAATTGGTTATTGATCCAAAATGGTGCAAGGGCTGCGGAATATGCGTAGAATTTTGCCCGAAGAAAGTACTTGATATTGTACATGAGAAGGTACGCATCGTCAGTGCGGATTCCTGCATTTTGTGCGGACTTTGCGAGCTGCGTTGTCCTGATTATGCAATCTATATTGAGAAGGAGGAAAACTAATGGCTAAGAGATTTCAGCTGCTGCAGGGAAATGAGGCTGTGGTAGAAGGTGCTATTGCAGCGGGAATGCGTTTTTATGCGGGTTATCCCATTACTCCTTCTACGGAAATCGCAGAAAGAAGTGCTGTAAGACTGCCGCAGGTAGGCGGTAAGTTCATACAGATGGAGGACGAAATCGCAGGTATTGCGGCTGCTTTGGGAGCATCTGTCGCAGGACTTAAGGCGATGACCGCAACCTCCGGTCCCGGATTTTCGTTAAAACAGGAAAACATAGGTTATGCTTCGATAGCGGAAATTCCTATCGTTATTGTCGATGTTCAGAGAGAAGGTCCGTCCACGGGACTGCCTACATCACCGTCACAGGGTGACCTCATGCAGTCGAAGTGGGGTACACACGGCGACCACCCTGTTATCGTAATATCACCGTCATCGGTTCAGGAATGCTATACGGAAACCGTAAGAGCTTTCAATATGGCAGAGCGTTTCAGAGTTCCTGTTATTTTCTTGATGGACGAAATTATCGGACATCTGCGTGAGGGCTGCGAAATGATTCCTGCCGAGGAATTGACTATTTCAAACCGCCGTGTTGACAGAAGTTTTAACGGCTCGCTCGCATATGCGGTTCAGGAGGGCAACTATGTGCCCGAGTATGCACCGTTCGGCAGAGGCGACCATTTCAATGTAACCGGTCTGTTCCACGATTTGGACGGTTTCCCAACCAACGACAACAACATTACAGATACACAGGAAAGACGACTTCTGGACAAAATCAGAATGAGAAGAGACAGAATTCAGAAATGGGAAGAAGTTGACTGTGACGACTGCGAAACCATGATTATTTGCTTCGGCGGTACGGCGAGAGCTGTAGAGGGTGCGATAGAGGAAGCACACAAGTTTGATTTCATCAAGCTCGGAATGTTCAGACCTATCACGGTTTGGCCTTTCCCGGAGGAGGCACTTCTCAAGCTGATTAAGAACAACAAGCATCTCAGAAGAATTCTGGTTGCTGAGCACAACGACGGACAGATGCTGCTCGAGGTGCAGCGTATAGTCGAAGGCAGAGTTCCGGTTTCTTTCCTCGGCAAGATAGACGGAACCACTATTACACCTGCCGAAATCATAAACAAGATAGAGGAGGAATATTGATATGCCAAGCAAACTGATAGAAAAAACAATGCGTGTTAACAGACTTCCTCATATTTGGTGTCCGGGCTGCGGTCACGGAATTTTGATGCGTGATGTGGCACAGGCAATCGAAAACTGCGGACTCGATCCGGATAAGGTAGTAATTGTTTCGGGTATCGGCTGCTCATCAAGAGCTGCTGGATATATGAACTACAACACGCTGCACACCACACACGGAAGAGCTATTGCATTCGCTACAGGTGTTAAGCTTGCAAATCCGGAGCTTACGGTTATCGTAATCACAGGTGACGGCGATGCTACCGCAATAGGCGGAAACCATCTGATACATGCATGCAGAAGAAACATAGATTTGACAGTAGTTGTATTCAACAACAATATTTATGGTATGACAGGCGGACAGTATTCCCCGACAACGCCGCACGGTGAAAAGGGAACAACCGCACCTTACGGAAATATCGACTACAATTTTGATATTCCTAAGCTTGCGGAGGCTGCCGGTGCGACATTTACAGGAAGATGTACAGCATATCATGCACCTCAGGCTATCAAGCTTATCGAGGAGGGTATACGCCATCACGGATTTTCACTCATCGAGGGCGTTTCGGTATGCCCTACATACTACGGCAGAAAGAACAAAAAAGGCGATTCTGTCAAGATGCTTTCATGGCAGAGAGATGTCGGTGTCGATGTGAAAAAGGCGGCAAATATGT
>CAZLTX010000072.1:3022-6118 GCA_964562555.1 uncultured Oscillospiraceae bacterium | reverse complement strand
CTGAAATCGGATTTGAGCGTGTAGTCTGCGAGTACAACGGAATGTGGTCGCTTGACAGCCTTTACAGCATTATGCCGGAGGGCTGGACGGTTTATCAGGAGATGTCTTTTGCGGATGCGAGAACATATATCACATACAATGCGAATATGCGTAATTTGACGGTGGATAAGCTTAAATCAACCGAAACCGTTGTTTTCAAGCATTTCACAAAGGACATGGACAAGCTGGCATATCACAAAATCGTGCGTGCAATAAACCGCAGATGCGACATTATCTATGAATACGGGCCGGATAATATCGAAATTGATAACATCGAGGACCCGCTGCCGTTCGACATCGACGCACCGGTCATCGAAATCGACGACAAGGACTATGCGATGTGGTATGCGGACATGAACGACGAGGAAGCCAAGTATTACGGCAAAACCGTGAAGTTCAAGGGCAGAAGTCTGCTCGGCGGAGGACTGAAGGACGATGAGTTTGTAATCGGCAGACATATCATGACTTGCTGCGTGGAGGACATTCAGTTCGGAGGGCTTGTAGCAAAATATGCGGACAGCCAAAAGCTCGACCACGGCGGCTGGGTACAGATTACGGCAAGGATAGAAAAGGAATACAACGATATGTACCAAAGCGAAGGTCCTGTTTATCATGTAACAGAATTGGAAAAGACGGATGCACCTTTGGAGGAGGTTGCAACCTTCTATTAAATACGAGTGACAAAAATCAAGGAGGGCAAAGATGACGGTAACGAAAGACTATTTGCAGAAGATGGATGCCTATTGGCGTGCAGCGAATTATTTGTCGGCAGCACAGCTTTATCTGCTGGACAATCCGCTTTTGAAACAGCCTTTGAAGCGGGAACACATCAAGAAAAAAATTGTCGGTCACTGGGGAACGGTGCCGGGACAGAATTTTGTCTATGTGCATATGAATCGTGCAATCAAGGAATACGGTCTGGATATGATCCTGCTTTCGGGACCGGGACACGGAGGCAACTTTTTCGTGTCCAATGCCTATTTGGAGGGAACCTACAGCGAGGTATATCCGAATGTAAGCGAGGACGAAGAAGGCATGAAGAAGCTGTGTAAGCAGTTTTCCTTCCCGGGCGGAATTTCCAGCCATGTGGCACCGGAAACACCCGGCTCCATCAACGAGGGCGGAGAGCTTGGGTATTCACTTGCACACGCTTTCGGAGCTGTATTTGACAATCCGAATCTGATTGCGACCTGCGTGGTCGGTGACGGAGAGGCGGAAACCGGACCGCTTGCGACAGCATGGCATTCCAATAAGTTCTTGAGTGCGAAGAACGACGGTGCGGTGCTGCCTATTCTGCACCTTAACGGATACAAAATCAGCAATCCGACCGTATTCGCAAGAATTTCGGAGCAGGAACGCGAATGGTTCTTTAAGGGCTGCGGCTGGAAGCCGTATGTTGTCAGCGGCAGTGACCCGATGGAGATGCACGAGAAGATGGCAGAGGCAGTTGACCTTTGTATCGCAGAAATCAAAGAAAACCAACGCAAGGCAAGAGAAGAGGGCGTAACGGACAGACCGATATGGCCTATGATAATACTCGAAACGCCGAAGGGCTGGACGGGACCTAAGGAGGTTGACGGAAAGCGTATCGAGGGTACTTTCCGTGCACATCAGGTTCCTATCAGCATGGAAAAAGAAGAACATTTGGCTTTGCTCGAAGAATGGCTGAAAAGCTACAGACCTGAGGAGCTTTTCGGCGACGATTACAGACTTAAACCGGAGCTGAGAGAGCTGGCACCGCAGGGAGATGCTCGCATGAGTGCAAATCCGCACACTAACGGCGGTAAGCTGCTGCGTGACCTCAGAGTTCCGGACTTTAAGGATTATGCGGTTGAGGTTCCGAGTCCGGGCAGTGTAAAAGCACAGGATATGATGGAGCTCGGCGGATATATCAGAGATGTCATCGAGCTGAACAAAGACAGCCGCAATTTCAGAATTTTCGGACCTGACGAATCAAAGTCTAACAGATTGTATAAGGCATTTGAAGCTGATAAACGCAGCTTCCAGGGCGAGATTTACGACTTCGACGAGGACCTTTCACATGACGGACGCATCATGGACTCATATTTGAGTGAGCATATGTGTGAGGGCTGGCTGGAGGGCTACCTGCTGACCGGCAGACACGGATTTTTTGCGAGCTACGAATCCTTTATACGTGTGGTTGACTCGATGGTTTCGCAGCACGCAAAATGGCTCAAGGTATGCAATCAGCTTCCTTGGCGACAGAAGATAGCCTCACTCAACCTTATTTTGAGCTCGAATGTATGGCAGCAGGACCACAACGGCTTTACACATCAGGATCCGGGAATGCTCGACCATGTGGCAAACAAAAAAGCCGATGTGGTCAGAATGTACCTGCCGCCTGATGCGAACTGTCTGCTTTCCTGCTTTGATCACTGTATCAAGAGCAAGAACTATGTCAATGTAATCGTTGCCTCCAAGCATCCGAGCCGCCAATGGCTGACGATGGAGCAAGCTGTGATACATTGCACACAGGGAATAGGCATATGGGATTGGGCAAGCAGCGACAAAGGCGAGGAGCCGGATTTGGTTATGGCTTGCTGCGGCGATACACCGACCTTGGAGGCACTTGCGGCAACGACTATTTTGCGTGAAAATCTGCCTGAGCTTAAAATTCGCTTTATCAATGTCGTGGATCTGATGAAGATGGAATCACACGAAAACCATCCGCACGGACTGACGGATGCCGAATTTGATTCGCTCTTTACCAAGGATAAGCCGGTGGTATTTGCATTCCACGGATATCCTAAGCTGATTCACGAGCTGACGCACGGCAGACACAATGAGCAGAATTTCTTTGTGCATGGATATATTGAAGAGGGTACGATTACGACAGCGTTTGATATGCGTGTACAGAACCACATTGATCGTTTCAGCCTTGTAAAAGAAGCACTGAAGCATCTGCCGCAGCTCGGAAATAAGGCAAGCCACTTAAATCAGCAGATGAACGACCTGCTGGTAAAGCATAAAAACTATATTGCAGAATACGGACAGGATATTCCGGAGGTTTCGGAATGGGAATGGAGATAGAAACAG
>CAZLTX010000072.1:0-2922 GCA_964562555.1 uncultured Oscillospiraceae bacterium | reverse complement strand
GTAAAGGAATATTTGGTTTCGGAGCGTGAGGCAGGCCGTATCAAGCACCTCGGCTACTCCGACCATTCCGGTATTGAGTGCTTTAAGCGTTTTATTGACGCTTACGAAGATGTTATTGAGTTCTGTCAGATTCAGCTCAACTGGCTGGACTGGGATTTCCAAGAAGCAAAGGAAAAGGTCAGAATATTAAACGAAAAGAAGATTCCGATAATCGTAATGGAGCCGCTCAGAGGCGGCAGCTTGATAGAGCCTGCGGGCGGAGCCGAAAAATGCTTCCGCTATCTGCAATCGGTTCCGGGAATCATGACTATTCTTTCCGGTATGTCGAGCATGGAACAGCTTAAGGAAAACATGCAAATATTCGAAACGAATGAGCCGCTCGCTGAGGCGGAAAAGGACGCACTGCACGAAAAGGCAAAGGGCATGACTAAAGGTGTACCTTGCACTTCCTGCCGTTACTGCACGACCTACTGCCCTAAGGAAATAAATATACCGTTTATGATGAAGCATTACAACCAAATTACCTTCAATCCCGAGGGCTTGGCATGGTACACATCGATGGCAATAGGCGGTATGGAAAAGGGTAAAAAGCCGTGGGACTGCGTTGCGTGCGGAAGCTGCAAGACTGTCTGTCCGCAGCAAATAGATATTCCGCACTATCTGAAGGAGTTGTCGGAAAAGCTGAAAAAGGCTTAATTCGGAAGAATTTTGCGTGAAATCGGAGGCGTTAAAAATGAAAATAAGTTTACTGGAACCAATAGGAATTCCGCAGAGCATGGTTGACGAATTTGCAGCGAAGCTGGAAGCGACAGGACATGCATTTACATATTATGACACTAAGACAAGTGATGCCGAAGAGCTGAAACGCAGAAGCAGCGGACAGGATATTGTGATGATTGCAAACAATCCGTATCCGACTGAGGTTGTAAAAACCGCGGATTCGCTGAAAATGATAGCTGTTGCTTTCACAGGCATCGACCATGTGGGAATCGAGGCATGCAGAGAAAAGAATATCACAATCTGTAATTGTGCGGGATATTCCAATACGGGTGTTTCGGAGCTGGCACTGGGAATGACCGTGAATTTGCTGCGTCATATCAGCAGCTGCGAAACAGCGGTGCGAGGCGGCAAAACCTCCGCAGGACTTACCGGAAGTGAAATCGAGGGCAAAACAGTCGGTATTATCGGCTGCGGTCAAATAGGATTCAGAACGGCTAAGCTGTTTAAGGCGTTCGGTGCGAAGGTGCTCGCTTACGCAAGACATGAGCGTGAAGAGGTAAAGGCAAGCGGCATAGAATACGCAGAGCTTGACAGGTTGCTTTCGGAAAGTGACATTATTTCGCTGCATATTCCGTCCAATGCAGAAACAAAGGGTTTCCTGAGTGCGGAAAGAATTGCAAGGATGAAAGCCTCTGCGATTTTGATTAACTGTGCAAGAGGTGCGGTGGTAGATAATCGTGCTTTGGCAGATGCACTGAATGAGGATAGAATCGCAGGTGCAGCGATAGATGTGTTCGATATGGAACCGCCGATACCGGAGGATTATCCGTTGCTTAATGCCAAAAATACGCTGCTGACACCGCATGTGGCATTTCTGACCAAGGAAGCCATGATTCGCCGTGCTGAAACGGAATTCGCCAATGTGCTTGCATACCTTGACGGCAAGCCGCAGAACATATGTGAGTACTAGGAAACGGAATGAAAAGCAGAAACTTAACAGAGGGAGATATTTTTCGAAATCTGATGCTGTTTGCACTCCCGATGATAGCGGGAAATCTGCTGCAGCAGGTCTATAACATTGTTGATACCATCGTAGTCGGGCGTTTTGTAAATGCAGATGCCCTGGCTGCGGTGGGTGCTGCGTATACGCTGATGACATTTTTGACATCTATAGTAATTGGACTGTGCATGGGCAGCGGTGCTTTGTTTTCCAAAGCTTTCGGAGCGGGCAGAATCGACGAAATGAAACAGGACATTCGCTTGTCGTTTGTGTTTATCGCTGCGGTGACGGTCATAATGTATTTCATAATTTTTCCGGGGACTGATGTGATTTTACACTTGCTTTCCGTTCCGTCGGAAATCTATGAGATGACGCACAGCTATACAAGAATCGTGTTCATCGGCATCGGATTTACTTTTTTATATAATTTTTTTGCCTATTTACTGCGGTCTGTCGGAAATTCCGGTGTACCGTTGTTTTTTCTTGCCTTCGCATCGCTGCTCAATATAGCTTTGGATTTGCATTTTGTAGTGGTATTGGAGTGGGGAGTTGAGGGTGCGGCAGCTGCAACAGTTATCTCGCAGGCTTGTGCGGGGCTTGGCGTTGTGGTATATGTCATCTGTAGGAACGGAGAATTGCTGCGGCTAAGTGAGCCGCTTAAATGGAGCAGGCTGGGTTTCGTGGTTAGTAACGATTTGTTCACGGCATTGCAGCAATCGGTTATGAACCTCGGAATTCTGATGATACAGGGACTTGTGAATACCTTCGGAACTACGATTATGGCAGCGTTTACGGTTGCCGTGAAGATTGATACGCTGGCGTACATGCCGGCACAGGAATTCGGCAATGCCTATTCGTTATTCGTTTCTCAGAACTTCGGAGCAGGCAGGAAAGACCGCATTCACAGCGGGACGAAAATCTCCGTTGCGGTTTCAGCGGTATTCTGCATTGCGGTTTCCCTTGTGGTGTGGACTTTTGCGGGACAGCTGATGGAAATTTTCGTACAGGCAGACGAAGCTGCAATCATCGCAGAGGGTATTAAATATCTGAGAATCGAGGGCAGCTTTTACTTCGGCATCGGTATTCTCTTTCTTTTTTACGGCTATTACAGAGGAATACAGCGTGCGGAAATGTCGCTCGTGCTTACTGTGATATCCTTGGGAACCAGAGTGCTGCTTGCATACCTGTTTGCACCGAATACG
>CAZLTX010000071.1:2027-6145 GCA_964562555.1 uncultured Oscillospiraceae bacterium | reverse complement strand
AAGAGCGTATCCGAAGTTTTGTGCAATTTTCGGCATTAAAAATTGTTTTCTAATCATTTATGAATAGTATTGACAAGAAAGACAATAAAGAGTAGAATAATGACAAGAAAACGACAGGAGGAAGTGTATGAGATTCATCGAGAGCGAAGTTGTAGAGCTTAAATCGCAGGTTGTCAGTGATATTTGTAAAGAAGTTATTGCTTTTGCGAATTCTAAAGGGGGAACTATATACATCGGTGTTGGCGATGACGGAGAAATAATAGGAATCGAAGACACGAATCGTGCAATTCTGCAGCTGAACAATATGATTCGTGATTCTGTTAAACCGGATATAACGATGTTTGTTCATTACGAAACTGTTACTGTGGAAAACAGAGATATTGTTGCACTTATCGTTCAGCAAGGCACGAATCGCCCTTATTATCTCGCAGCCAAAGGATTAAAGCCGAGCGGGGTCTATGTTCGCAATGGTACTTCCACTGATCCGAGCACAGATACGGCAATACGCAGAATGATTAAAGAAACCGACGGCGACAGTTTTGAATCGAGGAGATCTTTAGAGCAAAACCTTACTTTTAAGACTGCCGAAGAACAATTCAGCAAGAGGAATGTTTTGTTTGATGCTGCCAAAATGCAGACTCTGGGAATGATATCGCAGGACGGGATTTATTCAAACACTGCGTTGCTTCTGTCGGATCAATGCAGCCATACTATAAAAGCAGCCACCTTTGCCGGCACAGATAAAAGCTCGTTTCAGGATCGGAGGGATTTTGGAGGCTCTATATTTCGACAGATGGAAGAAGCATATGCCTACCTTGATATGCGAAATCAAAAAAGAGCCAGCTTTGAAGGCTTATACCGTATAGATACTCGAGATTATCCGGAAGAGGCACTTAGGGAGGCTTTGCTGAATTCATTGGTTCACAGAGATTATTCCTTTGCGGCAAGCACACTTATCAGCGTTTATGATGATCGTATTGAATTCGTTTCCGTAGGAGGCTTGCCGGGCGGAATTGCACTTGACGATATTATGCTGGGCTTATCCGTTTGCAGAAATCCGAACTTAGCAGCGATATTCTACCGTTTAGAGCTGATTGAATCATATGGCACGGGTATGCCGAAAATATTCGAAGCGTATGCCGAAAGCGGATTAAAGCCGAAGATAGAAGTAAGCAGTAATGCTTTCAAAATTACTCTGCCAAATCGAAATGCCTCATCAAAATTCAAAAGCGTAGTATCGGAATCTATGCGAAGTGATGAAGAGGCTATACTTGATTTTATAAGCGTGAACGGGTATGTTACACGAAGCACTGTTGAAAAACTGCTCGGGATAAGCCAGTCAACCGCCAATCGAATTCTGAAACGGATGCTTGAGGGTGGATTACTTTTGCAGGAATGCAGCGGGCGTAGAACGCGGTACAAAAGAAAACGACCTGAGTGAAGATGCCCCCCTTAGATGGATGATTTCAATTCATGGTTTCGTGGAGGGGTATAAAATGATAGGTGACATGTACAGTTCCCTAAAATTATACCTTGATACTTTGTGAATTAGTTGACAATAAGGAGAAAGAAGTATATAATACAAATATCAAAGGACAATAGTAGCGTAACGGTTCGCTAAGGTTGAAGTTGTGCAGATTAAAGAATCAAATGGCTATATCTGTTAGTGAAATTGAAGAAGACGATAATTATCTGACATTTTCCGAAGAAACACTGAAGAATAGGATTTTTGATGACATTGATTTTTATTCTGATGTTATAGCAGAGTATGGCGATGTAACTTCACTGAGAATCTCAGAGAGTTATGCTGTTCAAAATAGTGGGAAGGATACTTTCATCACATTTATATTTGATAACAGTTCTTGTATTGGATATTTGACCGTAACATACAATGATGGAAAGTATTATTCGAGTATTTCATTTGATAATTTAGATTATGTCTATGGATATTTTATAGCAGGAAGACCGATTTATGTTCGCTGTATGCAATCTCAAGTTAACTCTTATGAGTACTTGAGTTTCTTGCCAGCTAACGAACAGAATCAAGGACAAATTATCGAGCTTGAGAGATATAATCTTAACATTATCACTACATTGGCAGATTATACGAGCTACTATATTGAGCGAAATGTTGTATCGGTATCCAATGAGATGGATCCTAATTATAGTACGACAACGTATACCGGTATGATTTCGCAACCAAGCGATCCTTCTAAATTCGTATATACAACCCCTTCGGGTAGAGTTTATGATGTATGGAAGTATTATAGATATTCTATAATTTAGTGACATGAAGAATAAGAAAAATTTTTTCGCACTAGGACTGTTAATTGTGTTCGCGGTAATTGGATTAAGCCAAATGGGAAGTGAGTATAAAACAAATAGTGAGCGTTCGGAAATGGTTTATGATGTAAAGGAAATTTTCGAGTCGTACAGCGTAGATGAAGCAGCGACTCTTTATGTGGCATCAATCGAATATCACGAAGAGTCAGTAAGCGATGATATATACCTGTATTATTTTTCGGATGAAGATGAAAACGGTTCAAACAAAATGTTTGTAAACTTCGTTTTTAGAGATAGTAATTGCATCGAAGAAAACTATGTTTCAGGAAATACGCAAAAAATATTAGGCTCGTCAGACGGTACAATAATCTTTTGTCAGTTATTCAGACTGGCAGGACTGACAAATGCCGAAAATCCGATTTACATAGTTAAGGATAAAGGTATTGTTTATGGAATCATTGATAAAACCGCATATATCCTTGCCGGCGATGAAATGCAGATTCCGAAAACTGTTAGACTGGGGGAGTTCAAAGAAGGCAAAAAGAAAATCGTTTATGCTATTTCATATAACGGTGAATTTACGGTTTCCGTATCGTAGTCATATCATATCAAAATATCAAATTTGATACGCATACAAAATTCCCATAGATAAAATTAAATTTGCAGAGGGTTTCGGCTCTCTGCTTTTGATTGAGGCTTTGGCACAAAAACAGGAAAGAGCCTCTCATATGAGAGGCTCTTTCCCTGAAAGTGTGTGTGTATTCAATAAAAGAAGGAAAGTTTGCTAATGTGAAATCAACTTTTCACTTTTTTGAACATATACAGAATAACATCTGAATGTGTTAATAAAGTGATTAGATTGAAAATTTTTCTTTACTTAATTTTAGCATGATAAAACAGCAATGTCAATAACATGTTAAAAAAATTCTTGTATACTTTTTGCTTTGCTGACAAGCTGCCGAAAGCTGTTTAGAACTGCTGCGACATCATGAGGTTAAACATTTCCATATCATTTTCGTTTTCCGCATCGTACACGATTTTTCCGGCGAGTACGGTCATTGAGGCGTGAAGCCTTGGAATGAGTTTTACCTCGCAGTCGAGAGGATTTTCGTCGAAAATTGCAAAGTCTGCGAGCTTACCGGCCTCGATACTGCCTAAGCTGTCCTGCATGCCGATGATTTTTGCGGCCTCGACGGTGAGCTGATCGATGACTTCCTCGGCAGAGCTCATGTGACCGTAAATACTGCGGTCGGATAAGAGGTTCGTACCCCATGTTTTGAGTGCTTCGCTTGAAACCGGGCGTTCCGAGCGTTCCTCATCGGAGAGCTCGAAGTCGGACGCAATCGTAAAGATATTTTTATATCCCTTTGCACGAATATGTTCGAGAGCATCATAAGCCATGAGCATATCATCGTAGTTGATTGCCTCTATGAAAATATCAAAACCCTTATCGCAGACTTCTTCGAGTATTTTGTTAAGTGCATTCTGTGTGAACGGAACAGGGGACTCTTCGCCGCACAGGTAAACATTAAGTGTTTTCGCATTCAAAAGACCGTTCAGCTCAAGACAGGTGGTTCTGCGTGTCATCAGCTTGTGAACCAGAGGTTCCGGACGCAGCGGACGGTTTACATAGTAGGAACCGAAGAAACGCTGGCGGAGCTGCCCTTCGTTATACAGACCGAGTAGTGAATCTTGATAAAGGTTTTCGAAATAATCCGGCATTCCGAGATTTAATACTGTCGTAAATCCGCTGTCAGCAAGTGCTTCGATTTCTGTCCGTACATCTTCCTCGACCTGTTCGAAATCAAACGGAATCAGGAGATTGAGAACATAGG
>CAZLTX010000071.1:0-1927 GCA_964562555.1 uncultured Oscillospiraceae bacterium | reverse complement strand
GCGATTTCCGTTTCACTCGGCTTGAGGTCGTCACGATAGCCGTAGCCGAATACGATTTCTTCATCGGGATTTTCGTCTGCCCATGCAGCGACAGCCTCCAAAACCTCTTCGGTCGAGCTGCACTCGGAAAGATCGAGGAATTTTCCCTCGAACACTTTCAGTACCGGACTTCTGTGAACATCTATAAAGCCGGGCAAAAGGTATTTGCCGTCGAGGTCAACAAGACGAGTATCCTTGCCTATGACAGAATCCATTCCTTCGAGATTTCCCACTCCCAAAATCTTTTCGCCCTTGCAGGCAACAGCCTCAGCCCAAGGCAGCTGCGGATCCTGCGTGAAAATATGTCCGTTGTGAAAAATCAAATCAGCAGTTTCAGTTTTCCTAAAAAATCCAAAAGCCATGTCTTTCTCCGTTTCGTATCAAAATTTTATGAGATTTTGTTGAATAAAATCAAATTTTTTATGAAATAATTGTACCACAAAACCAAAACTTGTGGTATACTAAATTGTGCTGTTTTGCACAAAATGTTTTTTATTTTACAAAAGCCGAAAAGGTTAATCTTCATAGGAACGGATCCGGCAGTATGCTTATGCAAAGGAGAGTTATTATGACGAGAAGAATTGGTACAGTATCACGTGGAATCAGAGGACCTATCGTAAAGGAAGGCGACGACCTCAGAAAAATCGTAGTGGACACATTTATGGATTGTGTAGAGGGCGGAGATTTTGAAATCGGAAACAAAGACGTACTTGCGATTACGGAGTCCATTTTGGCACGTGCACAGAAGAACTATGCGACGACAGACCAGCTTGCTCAAGATGTAAGAAACAAGCTTGGCGGAGAAACAGTCGGCGTTGTATTCCCTATACTCAGCAGAAACAGATTTGCTATCTGCCTCAGAGGAATCGCAAAGGGCTGCAAAAAAGTCGTTCTGATGCTCAGCTATCCGAGCGACGAGGTCGGAAACCATATTTTGGATTTAGACCTGCTCGATGAAAAGGGAGTAGATCCGTACAGAGATGTTCTTTCTCAGGAAAAATTCGAGTCATTGTTCGGCAAGTCACGCCACCCGTTCACAGATGTTGATTATGTTAACTACTACAAAGGCCTGATCGAAGAAGAAGGAGCAGAGGCAGAAATCGTATTTGCTAACAACCCGAGAAGAATTTTGGACTATACGGACTGTGTAATCTGTGCAGACATTCACACCAGAGCAAGAACAAAGAGACTCATCAAAGAGGCAGGCGGCAAGATCGTACTCGGTATGGACGATTTGCTGAACGCAGCTGTAGACGGCTCGGGCTATAATCCGGATTACGGTATTTTAGGCTCCAACAAGGCTACCGAGGGCACAATTAAGCTTTTCCCTATAAACTGCCAGGAATTCGTAGAGGGTGTTCAGGCAGACATCAAGGAAAGAACCGGCAAGACTGTTGAAGTAATGGTTTACGGTGACGGTGCTTTCAAGGACCCTGTGGGAAAGATTTGGGAGCTTGCAGACCCTGTAGTTTCGCCGGGCTTTACGAGCGGACTTATAGGACAGCCTAACGAGCTGAAGCTGAAATATCTCGCAGACAACGATTTCGGCGACCTCAGAGGCGATGAGCTTAAGGCTGCAATCGAAAACGCAATCAAGGAAAAAGATGCAAACCTTGTAGGTCAGATGGCTACAGAGGGAACGACACCGAGACATTTGACAGACCTGCTCGGCTCGCTGTGCGACCTTACATCAGGTTCGGGAGATAAGGGAACACCGTTCATCTATATCCAGGGATATTTCGATAACTACACAGACTAAACAACGCATAATCAGGGGTGTCGCAATGACGGAAAAATCGTTAGGGCGGTGCCCCTTTTATATTAGGATATCAAAAATACAGAAAGGGCAGAGAAAGATGGCAAAATATACGCTTGAAAAAATGCAGGC
>CAZLTX010000070.1:0-6206 GCA_964562555.1 uncultured Oscillospiraceae bacterium | reverse complement strand
GGCGTGGACAGAATCGTAAGCGATGCTTTCGGCGTGGTGGCAATGGTAGCGATGACACCGCTTATCACCATTCAGCTTTTGGGTTTGGCGTATAAGATACGCTCGAAGAAGGAGCAGGCTGCCAAGGCACTCATTCAGGACAGAATCAAAGACTACGCGGACGACGACATCATCGAATTATAGGAGGACTGCCATGGATGGATTGAATTTAGTAATGACCATTACAGACAGGGAACGAAGCGAAACTGCGATAAACCTGTTTCAGGAAAACAATGTGTTCACGACCGATATAGTGCTGGGACAGGGCACGGCCCCGGGCGAAATTTTGGATTACCTGTATCTGAGCCCTGCGGAAAAGACGATAATATTCGGCGTGGTTACAAACGGCGGACTTTTGCCGCTGCTCAAAGCGTTCAAACGTAAAATGTTTATAGATGTGCCGGGAAACGGAATCGTCGTTACGGTTCCCCTGAACACGATAGGCGGCAAGAGAAGCTTGGAATACATGCTTGACGGACAGACGATAAATATGAATGAAAACAGCCGTGACGAGGCGGAAAGGATAGAAAGAATGTCCATAAAGACAGATTATGAATTGATATTCGTGATTGCCAATGAGGGCTACAGCGACTTGATTATGGAGGCGGCACGCAGTGCGGGTGCCGGCGGCGGTACCGTCATCAAGGCTAAGGGCACGGGAGCCGAGTACACCGAAAAGTTCTTCGGCTTTTCGATAGCCTCCGAAAAGGAAATACATATGCTCGTAACTCCCGCACAGGGCAGAAATGCCATAATGAAAGCCATAATGGAAAAAGCGGGACTGGACACCAAGGCACAGGGGATTGTTTTCTCGCTGCCTGTGAGCCATGCGATGGGACTTCGCCAGCCTGACTGATTTAAGTGAAACGACCGACGGAACGAGTTTTTTATACGGAAAAAGCGAAATCTTGTTCGAATCGGGAAACAATTATGATATAAAAACATTTTCAAAGGAAAATAGTTGTGAATGAAACACAAAAAATACAAAAATGCTTGCAATATATGCTAAAGCGGTATATAATTATGTCATATTTGTAACCGATTAAATTAGGAGGACAATTAAATGAAAAAGAAACTTGCTTTATTATTAGCATTAGTTATGGTTTTCTCCATGTTTGCGGTAGGCTGCGGCGGCGGCGGTGACGACGATTCTGCAGAATACGCAGGCACGGTTAAGATCGGTGTTTTCGAACCTGCAT
Source organism: uncultured Oscillospiraceae bacterium (assembly GCA_964562555.1). GTDB lineage: Bacteria > Bacillota > Clostridia > Peptostreptococcales > Anaerovoracaceae > CAG-238. The sequence goes on along the minus strand of CAZLTX010000070.1, from coordinate 4,968 downwards.
CAGGTGACAACGGTGCGGGCGGCAAGCAGGAAATGCTCGGCGTTCAGTATGCAAACATCGTGCAGCCTACAGTTGACATCAACGGCGAAACCTACAAGGTAGAGCTCGTTATGGCTGACAATGAATCCGATACCAACAAGGGTATCTCCGCTGCACAGGATCTGGTATCCTCAGGCGTATCCATGGTACTCGGAACATACGGCTCCGCAGTAGCTATCGCAGCAGGCTCCGTATTCAAAGAAGCCGGCGTACCTGCTATGGGTATCACTTGCACAAACCCACAGGTAACAGAAGGAAACCCTGTTTACTTCCGTATCTGCTTCCTTGACCCGTTCCAGGGCACGGTTCTTGCTAACTATGCTTACGACAACGGTGCAAGAAAGGCATACTGCTTATCCAAGCTCGGTGACGACTACTCCGTAGGTCTTGTAAACTACTTCTCCAAGGCATTCAAGGCACTCGGCGGCGAAATCGTTGAAGAACAGTTCCCACAGGGCAACTCAGACTTCACATCATATGTTGCAAACGCAAAATCCAAGGGCTGTGATGTATTCTTCGCACCTGTATCCATCGAAGCTGCTGCTCTGATCATCGACCAGGCTGAAGCACAGAAGATCGGAATGCCTCTGCTTGCATCCGACACTTGGGACTCCAACGTAGTTCTTGAGGCTGCTAAGGGTAAGGATCTCGACATCAGCGTAACTACCTTCTATCAGGAAGGCGGAAACCCTGAATTCGATAACGGCATCAAGGAATGGATTAACTCTGACTCCACAGCTAAGGCTAACAACAACGGCAATGACCAGATCGCTGCCGTATCCGCTATGGGATACGATGCATACTTCGTAGCTCTTGAGGCTATCAAGGCTGCCGGCTCCGCAGAACCTGCTGACATTCTTGCAGCACTTCCTGACCTCGTATACGAAGGCGGCGTTTGCGGTTCCGTAAGCTTTAACGAAACAGGCGATGCAAACAAGACAGAGGCTGTTGTTAAGCACTGCAACACTGAAGTAGGCGAATGGGAATTCGTTAAGACTCAGTCTATCGAACAGTAAGAATAAAATCAAATAGTACGATTTGCTTTTGAGAGATTAGTATAAGATAAGTATGAGATATTAGTACGTTTATACATAAAATCAATTACTTAAAGCATATAGCGGGGGGAGTATTCCTCCCGCTTATCGTCGTATTATGGGGGAAGCTCTTTTTATAACAGATTTTGACAAGAATTAAAAGAATTTGATGAAATCCTAAAGGAGAGGGCGGTTTGGCGAAAAAAGCCCCCTGTCTTTTAGGATTAAATTTGGAGGTTTATCACATGGAATTAGTTGCGAAATGGCTGCCATATATATTAGCGGGTATTTCCGTAGGCGGACAGTATGCGTTGATTGCTATCGGCTATACTATGGTTTACGGCATACTCAGACTGATTAACTTCGCACATGGCGATATGTTCATGATGGCAGGTCTGATTATGATTTATCTGGTTTCGGCACTGCCTGTATGGCTCAGTGTTGTAATCGTTATTGTTTTTACGGTCGTTCTAGGCTGTACGATAGAGGAAGTGGCTTACAGACCGCTTCGCTCGGCACCGAGAATGTCCATTATGATTTCTGCCATAGGTGTATCCTATTTCCTGCAGAACATAGCACTGTATCTGACAGGCGGACTGACAAAGACCTATCCGTCAATCCCGTTCCTGCAAAAGACAGTTACGGTTCTCGGAGCACACACGAAGATGGTAACTATCATCACACCGTTCCTTACCATAGCCTTGGTTATCGCTTTGGTTATGCTTATCAACCATACCAAGATAGGTATGGCTATGCGTGCGGTATCTCGTGACTTTGAAACCTCTGCACTTATGGGTATAGACATCAACAGGGTTATCATGGTAACCTTTATCATAGGCTCGTTCCTGGCAGCCGTAGGTTCCGTGCTGTTCTTCTCGAACTACACGGGCGTTAACCCTATGTCGGGTGCAATGCCGGGACTTAAGGCATTCGTAGCTGCCGTATTCGGAGGTATAGGCTCCGTACCGGGTGCTGTTGTCGGTGCTTTTGTCATCGGTATATGCGAAAACCTTATCAAGGGTGCGGGCTGGACGACCTTCTCCGATGCATTTACATTCGTACTTCTCATCATCGTTCTCATGGTAAAGCCTACGGGAATCTTCGGCGAGAAGGATATAAACAAGGTATAAGGAGGGACAGATATGGAAAAGACATTATCAAAGAAACAGAAAACTGTCCTCAGCGTTGTCGCTATAGTAATTTTCCTTGTACTGGTATTGCTCGGTGATATGTATATTCCTATGACTTCAAAATGGAATATGCTGATGACTGTACTCAAAAAAGGCTCGATTTTCGCACTTGTTGCGGTTTCGATGAACCTGCTTAACGGCTTTACGGGACTGTTTTCGCTCGGACAGGCGGGCTTCATGCTGATAGGTGCATATGCCTATGCTATTTTCTCGATTCCGGCATCACAGCACCAGGCTGTATATCAATACTTCGAGGGCGGTATATTCCAGTTCTCGATTCCGGACATTCTGATGAATGCACTCGGCGGCGAGGGCACCTTCGGAGGCTTTATCGGCGAATATGCGGGCATATTTATACTGATTTTGTTTGCGGGACTTCTGACCGCAGTTGTGGCATATTTGATAGGTATTCCTGTGCTCAGACTGAAATCCGACTATTTGGCAATAGCTACACTCGGATTTGCCGAGATACTTCGTGCGGTATTCCAGTGGAACGCACTCGGACCTGTTACAAACGGCTCCAATATCCTCAGAGAATTTGCAACATATGAAACGGCACTTTTCCCGATTATTTTCTCGGGCATATGTATAGCACTCATAGTTTTGATGATGAATTCGACCTACGGCAGAGCTTTCAAGGCTATCCGTGACGATGAGATAGCAGCGGAGGCAATGGGTGTGAACCTGTTCAAGCATAAGGAGCTTGCGTTTGTAATTTCCTCCTTCTTTGCGGGAGTAGGCGGTGCTTTGTTTGCAATGTTCCAGAATTCGGTAAGTGCATCGACATTTACAACAAACATGACATACGAAATTCTGTTAATCGTAGTAATCGGCGGTATCGGCTCTATTACGGGTTCTGTAATCGGATCCTTCATCTTCATCGGAATGAATGAATGGCTGCTCAGAGGTCTTGACCAGGGCGAATGGCTCGGAATTCAGTCCTCACTTATGAGATCCGGCTTCCGTAAGGTAGTGTTTGCGATTATGATCATGCTCGTGGTGCTGTTCTTTGCAAGAGGTATCATGGGTAACAAGGAGTTCTCATGGGACGGACTTCTTAACTGGTTCAGAAAGCTGCCGAGCAGACTCAAGGCATGGCCGGCAAAGAAAAAAGCACAGGCTGCCGAACGCAAGGCGGCAAGAGAAGCCAAGAAAGAAGCTAAGGCAAAGGCTGCCGAGAAAGTGGACGGCGGAGCTGCGGCACTTGAAAAAGATAAAAGGCTGTTTACACCGCTGCCTGTATATGACCATGTGGTAGTATTTGAAAAGGAGGTGCGTTGATATGGAAAGAGAAGTCGTATTAAAGCTCTCCGATATAACTATGCAGTTCGGCGGAGTTGTGGCTGTAGATAATCTGAACCTCGCGGTTCATAAGAATGAAATCGTAGGTCTGATCGGTCCTAACGGTGCCGGCAAGACGACTGCGTTTAACGTTGTTACGGGCGTATATGAACCGACCAACGGTTCCGTATCCATAAACGGCGTTATAGAAATAGAAAACTATCCTAAGGGAAAGATGGCTGAAAGCTACAAGGGCAAGCACAAGGGTGATTACAATCAGACCTTGAAGCTCACACCGGACAAGGTAACTAAGCTCGGAGTTGCCAGAACATTCCAGAACATAAGACTTTTCAAGGAAATGACGGTGCTCGAAAACGTTTTGGTGGCTATGCACATGAACCAAAAGCAGAGCATTATCGGTGCAACCTTGAAGTCAAAGAGGGCGAGAACCGAAGAAAAGCAGATGATAGAGGAGGCAGAGGCTCTGCTCAAAAAGGTTGACCTTTTCGAAAACAGAGATGACTTGGCAACCTCACTGCCTTACGGTAAGCAGCGTCATTTGGAAATAGCTCGTGCCCTTGCGACACACCCGAAGATTTTGCTTTTGGACGAACCGGCTGCGGGCATGAACCCGCAGGAATCCGACGAGCTTATGCACTTCGTCGGCAGAATAAGAGATGAGTTCGACCTCAGTATCCTGATGATAGAACACCATATGCAGGTGGTTATGGGTATCTGCGAGCACATTTACGTGCTTAACTACGGCGGACAGATAGCCGACGGCACGCCGGAAGAAATTCAGAACAACCCTGCGGTAATTGAAGCATATTTGGGGGTGGATGAATAATGTTAGCAATCAGAGATTTACATGTATATTACGGCGGTATCCATGCATTGAACGGTATCAACCTCGATGTTCCGGACGGACAGATAGTATCGCTGATAGGAGCAAACGGTGCCGGCAAGTCAACCACGCTCAAGGGCATAATGGGACTTGTAAACAAGGCTGAGGGTCATATATACTGGGACAATACGGATATTACAGCCATGAAAACCAAGGACATCGTAGGCGAGGGCATAATCCTTTGCCCTGAGGGAAGACGAATTTTCCCTGACCTTACGGTAGAAGAAAACCTCTCGGCAGGTGCATATCTGCGTAAGGATAGGGACGGAATAGCAAAGGACAGAGAATGGGTATACAGCCTGTTCCCACGTCTTAAGGAGAGAACCTGGCAGCTCGGAGCGACGCTTTCGGGCGGCGAACAGCAGATGCTGGCGGTAGGACGCTCGCTTATGAGCAGACCTAAGCTTTTGATGCTCGATGAGCCTTCACTTGGCTTGGCACCGCTGATTATCAAGGATATATTCAACATAATTCAGCAGATTAAGGAAGCGGGCGTGAATGTCCTTTTGATCGAGCAAAA
>CAZLTX010000069.1:0-6390 GCA_964562555.1 uncultured Oscillospiraceae bacterium | reverse complement strand
CCCGGTGAGATTTCTACGTTTTCAGGCTCCTCCTTGCTGCATATGTCCATGACCTCCGGACATCTGCCGCAGAACTTGCAGCCTGTAACCTCTGCACCTGCATTCGGTGTTTCACCCTCAAGTATCTTTCTCTTTTCCGTCAAAACCTTGCCCGGAACAGGCATGATATCGAGAAGTGCCTTACTGTACGGGTGCTTAGGATCGCTTACGATTTCGTCAGCGGTACCGATTTCCATGATTTTTCCGAGATACATGATTGCAATACGGTCGGAAATCAGCCATGCAAGCGAAAGGTCGTGCGTGATGAAAAGATATGCTACGCCTTTCTTGTCACGCTCCTCAAGCATCATCTTAACGATACCGGTTCTGATACTTGCATCCAGCATCGAAACAGGCTCGTCAGCCACAACGAACTGAGGCTTCATAATAAGCGAACCTGCTATAGCCGCTCTTTGACGCTGACCGCCCGACAGCTCGAAAGGTCTGCGGTACATATAATCGCTCGCAGGAATCAGTCCGGCACTTTCCAAAGCCTCTTCTATACGAGAATTTCTTTCCTCTTGAGTGCTTACAAGTCCGTTGACATCAAGCGGCTCACCTACGGTATCCGAAATATACTGTCTCGGATTCAGCGACTGATACGGATCCTGGTATATCATCTGAGCGTTCTTTCTGAACTCTGATAAATCCTTCTTTCCTACCATTTCCTCGCCGTTAAAGATGATACTGCCCTCCGTTACCGGGGCAAGCTGAAGTATAGCCTTGCCGGTGGTCGTCTTGCCGGAGCCGGATTCGCCTACCAGCGACAAAATCTCGCCTCTGCCTATTTCAAAGCTTACACCGTCTACCGCCTTTAATATCTGCGGTTTGCCGAAGAGTGAAGATGCCAGACCTTTTTTTATCTCAAAATACACTTTCAAATCTTTTACTTCTAACATTTTTTCTGCTTTTTCTGTCATCTTACTCATCGCCTCCTTCGCACAGGTGACAGGAAACGAAATGTTCCTCTCCTACCTGTATGTATTTCGGCTCCTCCTTGGAGCAGCGTTCTGTCTTTTCCGTGCAGCGAGGACAGAATCTGCAGCCCTCAGGCGGATTTATCAGATTAGGCGGATATCCCGGAATACCGTCCGGAATCACACGCTCCTTGCTCGTTATATTAGGGAAACAAGCCAAAAGCCGTCTTGTATACGGGTGCATAGGGTGGTTGAAAATATCGTCCACAGTTCCCATTTCAGCAATCTTGCCCGCATACATTACCGCAATCTTGTCACAGGTTTCGCCCAAAATCGAAAGGTCATGTGTAATCAGTATCATACCCATGTTCAGCTCTTTTCTGAGCTTTTCGAGAAGCTCAAGTATCTGAGCCTGGATCATTACATCGAGTGCGGTGGTCGGCTCATCACCGATTATGAGCTTAGGGCTGCAAGCCAAAGCCATAGCAATCATAGCTCTCTGTTTCATACCGCCCGAAAATTCATGCGGATACTGAGTAACCCTTTCTCTTGCGATGCCTACCATCTCGAAAAGGTCACCCGCACGCTCCCATGCCTGCTCCTTGGTCATGCCCTGATGCAGAATACATGCCTCGGCAATCTGCCAGCCAACCTTTTTTACAGGGTTGAACGCATTCATAGCTCCCTGGAAAATTATCGAAACATCCTCCCAGCGGTGCTTTGCTATTTCTTCCTCACTCATGGTGCTGTAATCCACACCCTCGAGCAAAATCTGTCCGCCCTCTACCTTGCCTTCTTTCGGCAAAAGCTGACATATAGAAAGTGCTGTTGTCGTCTTGCCGCAGCCCGACTCGCCTACCAAGCCGAGACACTGACCGTAATCCAAGGTGAAGGATACGCCGTCAACCGCTTTTGCTTTGCCCTTAGATGTCGTAAAATATGTTTTTAAGTCCTTTACTTCCAATAAACGCATATGCCGAGCCTCCTATCTTTCTTTGAGTTTCGGGTTAAGGATTTCATCGAAAGCATAACCCATGAGCGTGAAGCCCAGTGCTACCATGATAACGCATACGCCCGGAGTGATGAAATACCACCATGCACCTACCGTCATTGCACCCGTGCTGTACGCGTCGTTAAGCATGGTTCCCCAGCTCGGATTCGTAGGATCGCCCAAGCCCAGGAAGGCAAGAGAGGTTTCCGTCAGAATCGACGAGGAAACTATCAGAATAGCCTCGGCGAACACCAGTGGGAATACATTCGGCAGAATGTGCTTGATCATTATATGCCACTTGCCGGCACCGATGGACTTGGTTCTCTCAACATACTGCTGTTCCTTTACGGAAAGCGTCTGTGCACGAATTATACGTGCCGTACCGCACCAGCCCGTCAGTCCTATAACCAAAATTATGTTCCACATACTGTTTCCGAGTATTGATGCGAGCACCATACAGAACGGCAGCCACGGCAATACCAGGAAAAAGTCTGTAATTCTCATAAGAAGTGTGTCAACCCAGCCTCCCAGGTAGCCTGCGGAAATTCCGATTAAAGTTCCGAGCAGCATAGCGATGAGTGTCGCCGTCAGACCCACGAAAAGCGAGCTTCTGGAGCCGTTTACCAAATAAGCCAGTACATCTCTGCCGAGGTTGTCCGTACCGAGCCAATGCTCCATAGACGGTGCGTTAAATATCTCTGTTCTGGACGCTGCGATGTCCGTCGTCTTGAACGGCATCATAATAGGTCCCAATATAGCCATCAGTGCGAAGAAGCCGATGATTATGATTCCGACTCTCGCCATCTTGTTTGCCCAAACTTCCTTGAAAAATTCTTTTGTCTTTACTTTACGGAGGTTTCTTCTCAACTGCTCCGATTCATATCGTCTGCCCATAATCGAACCTCCTTAATTCTTAACTCTCGGATCTATGAATCCGTAGAGCACGTCCATGATAAAGTTTACCAGCACGACTGCAATCGTCGAAACGAAGAAGCAGCCTTGAAGTACAGGATAGTCACGGCGGTTAAGTGCCTCGTACATAAGCTGCCCCAGCCCCTGCCAGCTGAACAGCGTTTCAAGCTGGATTGCACCGCCCAGTATAGTAGCTATATTGAGGGCGATAATCGTTGCCATCGGAACCATCGCATTAGGAATAGCGTGATGGAACAGTATATATTTCGTCGAAAATCCTTTCGCTCTTGCCGTATTGATGTAATCCTCGGTCAGAATATTGATCATCGTACTTCTCATCGTGACCGCATAGCAGCCGACCATCAGAAGTCCCATACACAGCATAGGCAGCAGCATATGGTGCAGATAATCCTGTATATACATCCACCCGTGATAATTCGTGCCCGGCGTGGTTATACCGCCCGTCGGGAATATCTGTATGGCGACACAGAAGATAAAAATCAGAAGCATTGCAAACCAGAAAGTCGGCATCGAGTAAAGCACCAGTGAACCGGAAAGCAGTCCGGTATCAAGCTTGCTTCCTCTCTTCTGAGCACATATAACACCAACTGTAAGTCCGAGAACGATAGCCACAAGCTCGGCACACAGGAGCAGCACTACGGTGTTAGGAATACGTCCTGCGATAATAGCCCAAACATTGGAGCTTCCGTCATAGGTATAAAACGATTCGCCGAGGTCGCCTGTCAGCAAATCCTTCAAATAAATCCAAAATTGTGTCAGCAACGGCTGATCCACACCGGCCTCAGCCAGCAGTCTTTCCTTTACCGCATCTGAAGTCGTAGCCTTGGCAATGATAGTTTCAACATTACCCGGCATAATTCTGAAAAGGAAAAAGTTAAAAGCTATTACAAAAAATATCGTAATACATGCGAAGAATAATTTCTTCAAAGTCCTTACTGCCAAATTCCTTTCCTCCTTTCATCATGCATTGTTCGCATCAGACCTCGGGAGGCAGCTGCCTCCCGAGGCTCACATATAACTTATTTTACTTTTACTTGACCTATTTCAAAGTAAGATTGCAGTAGTTGTAGATTGTTTCATCTCCGAAGAAGCCGTTAGTGCCTGCTCTGTAGCCTGTCCACTTATCGGAGTTGATAGCCTGGATAGCCTTGTCATAGCAAAGATATGAATATGCACAATCTTCATATAAGATTTTCTGACATTCTTCGATGTACTGTGCACGCTCTTCAACATCGGTAATTGACATTACCTTAGCATATGTCTTATCGAATTCAGGGTTCTGATAGGAAACGCCTGCGTATCCGCCTTCGTTTTCATAATCCTTGAATATACACATGATCATAGCCGGGTCAGGGTCGCCTGTCCAACCGTCAAGAGTGAGCTGCCAGTCAGGGTTTCCGTCATAGCAGGTATCCCATACAGCTGTCTTTTCCATCGGAGTCCAAGTGATTTCGATTCCCGCTTCCTTGCAGTTCGTAATAAGCATATTTACGGTTGCACTCTGCCATGAGCTTCTTTCAGATGCAGTTATGAGCTCAAGCGAAATCTTTTTGCCGTTCATTTCACGGATTCCGTCGCCGTCAGTATCCTTATAGCCGGCAGCGTCCAAAATCTTATTAGCTTCATCAATGTTAAGCTCTCTCTTGTCAGCCGGGTCGTAACGGTAGTTCGGCTGGCTTATAGGACCGTATGCAGCGTCAGCCATGTTTCCGTAGCTCATTTCGATAACAGTATCTCTGTCGATACAATAGTCGATTGCATGTCTGAGATCCTTATCCTTGCAAAGCTCATTCAGAGTGTTGTAGCCGAGATATTCAAACGAGAACTGTCCGAATGCCTGTACATCTACATTGCCTGCGGAGCTAAGAGTTTCCATTTGAGTTACTTCAAGAGTATATGCAGCGTCAACCTCACCGAGCTTCAGTGCCTGTGCGATAGCATCGGAGTTGTCATACTTTGTGAATACCAATACATCGATATTAGGAACATCTCCCCAGTAATCAGCGTTCTTAACGAATGCAGTGCTTCCGTTTCCGCTTCTTGCAGCATCATATCTGAAAGGACCGGAGCCTACAAGATCGTTGGACTCGTATGTAATATAATCCTCTACACCGCTCCAAACGTGCTCAGGCAGAATAGGAATTATCTGATACAGCATATCAGGCTTCGAGCTTTCGCAGTTGAATACTACAGTGAAATCATCCGGGCATTCGATGGATTCGAAACCGTCCGCATGTGTCGAATACATGTAGCTGTCGAGTGCATGCTCATATGTCCACTTAACATCGGCCGATGTAAGCTGCTCACCGTCGCTGAAATAAATATCATCTCTGAGGTTGAAAGTCCAAGTCTTTCCGTCATCGGAAACATTCCAGTCGGTTGCAGCTCTCGGAATCGCATTGTAATCCTCGTCATATGCGATCAGAGTATCGTAGATCATGTTCAGCCAGTCATAAACCATTACACTTTCTGTTGAAAATGCATTCAAAGTGTCATAACCGCCGCTGACAGCAACGTTAAAAATAACTTCACCGTCATCGTTTGACTGACCGCCGCCGCAGGCAGCCAATGAAAACATCATCACAATTGCCAAAATAATGGCCAATGCCTTTTTTTGTTTCTTCATTTTCTTTTCCTCCGTATTATATTTTGATTCGGGTAAATCCCGTTTCAAACGATTATTTTGCGGGAGCCGTTTTTCCGACGCTTGCAGCGTTCTCGAGAAGCTCCCTCTGCCGAGCTTTCTTGCCGAGCTGTTCTGCCGACCCTTGCCTTAGTCAGTTACGCCGCTTTCAAGCACGGTAAAGGTCTTTTTGTCCGCATCGAGCCTGCAATTTGCACCGAGCGGCAATGTAGCAAGGTGATCGCCGTGTCCCATAGGCAGTCCGTACAGAGCCGGCTTTCCGAGCGGTTCTAGATAATACAGCAGCACATCCTCCAGAGAAGTGTCACACAGATATCCCGGCTCGTATTTGAACGGTACACAGTTGTTGCAGTGACCTATCATAAAGCCTGCCGCATCGTCAAGCTTGCCCGCATTTCTCAGATGCGACATCATGTGGTCGAAGGTCCACGGCTCCGTATCCAAATCCTCGAAGAACAAAATCTTGTCCTTACAGTCTATCTCGTAAGGTGTTCCGAGGCTCGCACATACCAAAGTCATACAGCCTCCAACCACCGGAGCTTCACAGGCACCCTTGCTGATAGTCGTGAGCCAGTTCTTCGGATCTACTTTTTTAATCTCGCCCGCAGGCTCTGCCTTACCCAGCGTTCTGAAAAAGCTTTCCTTGGTGTAATCGGACAAATCCTCTTCATTGAAGCGTGACATGCCCGGTGCGTAGAAAGTCATTAAATCGCAGTACTTTCTGATCGCAAGATGCAATGAGGTTATATCGCTGAAACCCGTAAAAATCTTCGGGTTCTTGCGAATAATATCGTAGTCTATCTTGTCTATAAGCTGTGCCGAGCCGTAGCCGCCCTGAGCCGAGAAAACAGCATCTATATCGTCCC
>CAZLTX010000068.1:0-6414 GCA_964562555.1 uncultured Oscillospiraceae bacterium | reverse complement strand
GCTTTGGTCGGGCGGCTCTTGAATTCAGGGTGGAACTGCACGCCTACATAAAACAAATGGTCTGCAAGCTCAACGGCTTCCACCAGTCTTCCGTCCGGTGATGTACCGCTTATGACAAGACCTGCATCGCTAAGTGCCGTGCGGTACAGATTGTTGAACTCATAGCGATGCCGATGCCTTTCGTAAATCAAAGAACTGCCGTAACAGCGTTCCATCATACTCCCGGCTTGAATACTGCACGGATAGCTGCCGAGCCGCAGCGTACCGCCCTTATCTATTTCATCACTTTGTCCCGGCATAAAGTCAATCACCTTGTGCTCACACTGTTCATCAAACTCTCCCGAATGTGCATCACCGAAACCGAGTACATGTCTTGCAAACTCGATAACCGCAATCTGCATACCCAAACAAATCCCAAGATACGGCACGCTGTTTTCACGTGCAAAGCTTGCAGCGATGATCATTCCCTCTATTCCTCGGCTCCCAAAGCCGCCCGGTACTATGATACCGTCGAGTCCTCCGAGTATTTCACCTACATTTTCCTCGCCAATCGTTTCGGAATCAATCCAGTGAATTTTCACAAAGGTATGCAACTCATATCCTGCATGATTCATCGCCTCTGCCACCGAGAGATAGGCATCATGCAGCTTGATATATTTTCCCACAAGCCCTATATGCACCTCTTCAGAACGACGGTGAATACGTTCCACCATCTCTTCCCATTCCGACAAATCCGGCTGCGGTGTATCAAGCCTAAGCTCCCTGCATACAACCGAAGAAAAGTTTTCCGCTTCAAGCATCAGCGGAGCCTCATACAGATTCGGGAGTGTCCGATTTTCAATCACACAGTCGGCTTTTACATTGCAAAAAAGAGAAATCTTACGGAAAATAGATTTTTCCAAGGCTCTGTCCGCACGCAGGACAATGATATCAGGATTGATTCCGAGTCCCTGCAGCTCCTTGACCGAATGCTGCGTAGGCTTTGACTTGTGCTCCTCCGAGCCGCTTAAATACGGAACCAGCGTCACATGAATAAACAGACTGTTTTCACGACCGACCTCAAGTGCAATCTGCCGCACCGCCTCCAAAAACGGCTGAGATTCGATATCGCCGATGGTTCCGCCGATTTCGGTTATGACAACATCTGCATCTGTCTTTTTTCCCACTCGATATACAAATTCCTTGATTTCATCGGTAATATGCGGAATCACCTGCACTGTCGATCCGAGATACTCACCCCGTCTTTCCTTATTCAGTACATTCCAGTAAACCTTTCCCGTAGTCAAATTCGAGTACTTATTCAAGTCCTCATCAATAAACCTCTCATAATGCCCCAAATCCAAATCCGTTTCAGCACCATCCTCCGTTACATAAACCTCGCCATGCTGATATGGACTCATAGTACCCGGATCGACATTGATATACGGATCCAATTTCTGAGCGGCAACCTTAAGCCCTCTTGCTTTCAAAAGCCTGCCCAAAGATGCTGCTGTAATCCCTTTTCCAAGACCGGATACAACACCGCCCGTCACAAATATATATTTAGTCATCGTCCTCACTCCCTTTCATCAAAAAACTCATGTATAGATATTTAATGTATTATTTCCTGTTTTTGTTTTGCCTTTTTTCGTTTTCTACTCGAATTCCACCGTTGCGGGCGGCTTGCTCGTAATATCATACAGCACACGATTTACATGCGGAACCTCGTTTACAATCCTGCTTGATGTACGATCCAAAATCTCATACGGAATTCGGCTCCAGTCCGCCGTCATGAAATCCTCAGTCGTCACACTTCTGAGTGCAATAGCCCAATCATACGTCCGACCGTCACCCATCACACCGACAGAGCGAATATTCGTCAAAACGGCAAAATACTGATTCATGCTTGATGTAAGTCCGGCATTTTCAATTTCTTCACGGAAAATCCAATCTGCCTCACGCAGTATTTCCAGTTTTTCCTTAGTAACCTCCCCAATTATACGAATTGCAAGTCCCGGTCCCGGGAAAGGCTGACGCATCACGAGATATTCCGGCAAACCGAGCTGTCGTCCGAGCTCTCTTACCTCGTCCTTAAACAAAAGTCTGAGCGGTTCGATAATCTCCCGAAAATCGACAAAATCCGGAAGCCCGCCTACATTATGATGGCTCTTTATGGTTTCGGCATTCTCCTTTCCCGATTCTATAATGTCGGGATAAATCGTCCCCTGTGCCAGAAAATCCGTTCTGCCGATTCTTTTTCCTACCTCTTCAAATACACGAATGAATTCCTCTCCGATAAGCTTTCGCTTTTGCTCAGGCTCGCTGACCCCCTTAAGCCTGTCGAGAAAGCGTTCCTCCGCATCGACACGAAGCATATTTATGTCCCACTTTTCAAATGCCCTTTCAACCTCGTCCCCTTCTGCCTTTCTGAGAAGACCGTGGTCTACGAAAACGCAAGTCAGTCTGTCGCCTACCGCCTCCGCAAACAATGCCGCACATACCGAAGAATCCACACCTCCCGACAACGCAAGCAGCACCTTTCCGTTACCTACCTTGGCTTTGATTTCGTCGATACAACGTTGCCTATAGCCTTCCATCGTCCAGTCACCTGCGGCTCCGCATACCTCATAGAGGAAATTTCGAATCATAGCTTTTCCATGCTCTGTATGATTGACCTCCGGGTGAAACTGCACCCCGTAGAAATTACGCTGTTCATCGCAGATCGCAACATTCGGACATTTTTCACTGTGTGCTGCCAAACGGAAGCCTGTAGGAACCTTTTTCATATAATCGCCGTGGCTCATCCATGAAATGCCCTCAGGCTCCAGTCCCTTAAAAAGCAAACAGCTTGTATCATAAAAGGTTTGCGTTTTTCCGTATTCTCTTGCGTTTTCATCTTCCGCTGCTGTCACCATGCCGCCGAGATTATGTGCCAAGAGCTGACAACCGTAACAAATTCCGAGGATAGGAATACCAAGCTCGAAAATGCCTTCAGTCGGCTGATACGAATTTTCAAGATAAACACTGTCGGGACCGCCCGTAAATATAATTCCTATCGGAGCGAATTTTCTAATCTCCTCAAGGCTCATCTTATACGGATGCACCTCGCAGTATACATGACATTCCCGCACTCTGCGTGCGATGAGCTGATCATACTGCCCGCCGAAATTAAGAATCAAAACTTTCTGATTTTCCATAGCAAACTCCTTTCCTATCTGCAAAAAAGACAAAGACCTCTTTAAGTCCAAATAGCTTAAAGACGTCTTTAGCTTTAACTATGTTAGTTTACAACTTAGAATATAAATTGTCAATTATTTTTTGCTTTCTCCCTGTGATTTTTCAAAGTGATAAGAATACCCTATCGGCAGTGCTATTGTAACAATCAGAAGTAAACCAATCGTCCATGGGATCATCGCAGTCGGCAGGAAAACGCTTGCAAGCATCAATATACCTGCCGCTACCCATACTTTTCCGCCCAGACGATGTGTTGCATTCCAGTTCTTTTCACTCGCAACCGTCCATTTAGTCCTTATCCCTATTGTGCTGTTTTGCTTAATCTTAGGAAAATAATTGCCGAATGCAACGAATATCAGTCCCAGCAGTATTGAGCACACAAGCGTTATATCGAATTCCCTGCCAAGTGCAAAGGCATAAACATAGGCTTCCGAAAATACGCAAATGACGGGACAAATCCACCAAATCACTCCGAATACCTTTTTACTTTGGTTCTTATTTTTCGGATCCTTGTAGGTGATATAAACACAAAGCAAATGCAAAGCCAGCAATATCAGCGGCAAGCCGAACACCACAAACGCTTTCGAGCTGTAGCCGTTCGGACTTCCGTCTGCAGCCCAATGCCTTGCCATCTGCTCCGGCAGCTCATTCCAATAAATAAGTCCGTATAATATCGGCAGTAAAATCACTACTGAAGTAAGTATAAATTTCCATTTGTTATCTTTCATCATCACTATCTTCTCCTTTCAAATCCGAAATCCAAACCAGAATTTCTTCCAGCACGGAAGCATTAAGCTCGTAAAAAATAAATTGCCCTTCCCGTGTATCTCGTACCAAATCCGCTTCTTTAAGAACAGATAAATGTCTGGATATGGAGGCTGCCGTAACAGGAAAATGCTCCGTAATCTCGCCTGCCGACATTCTGCCCTCTTTCAGCATATTCAGGATTTCTCTGCGAATCGGATCGGAAAGTGCTTTCAGTGTATGCTGTAAACCCAAGCTACTCACCCCTAATCTGCTTTCTATTAACATTTAACCAAAATGTTAAATACATAATACACCCTTGTCACTCGTTTGTCAAGTCTCAAAATTATTTTTCTTTCGTTTTTTGAAAAGGCTATGGAGAGTGTACAAAATTGTCCATTCCCCACAGCCCTCAGCTCTGTTCCATCACTATTCCGTCCGCAGCCGTTCGACAATGCTGCTGCGTTTGAGCAAGCGACAGCAGGCTGCCGGCACAAGCAGCGATATGAGTGTCAAAATCGGTATCATAAGCAAAATCGGCCAAAGCACGAAATGGTAGCTAAACATCCACATCTGTGCACTGAATGCCCTCACAAGCAGATATGTCAATGCTGTTCCTGCAGTCAATACTATAATCGCAGTCAGCATTATATATGACAGCCCCTCCCCGATCAGCATGATTCTAAGCTGCCTGTAGGTCATACCGACAGACTGCATTACCGCAAGCTCATTTTTTCGTGCCTGTATAGAGGTAATAAAAGCGTTGACAAAATTCAATAATCCTATCAAAGCGAGCAGCAAGCTCAAAACGCCGCCGACCAGCAGATACACCTGCTTTGTCTGCTCAAATTCCGCCTCATAGATCGCTCTCGATACATATTCCAGCTCAGGGTGATTGTTTTCACAGTATGCCGCCATCTGTGCCTCCACGCTTTCGACTGCCGCTTCGTCAACATCAAATGCCGCTGTGATTACATTACGATTTTCCGTCTGTGCGACATACTCAGCGACGGGCAAGGTGAAATAAATATCCATGCCGTGACCGTGCTGAGGACCGAGTGCATAAGGCACATCGCCGATTGCCATAACCTCGTAGCTTTTATGCTTTCCGTTCCCAAAATCCAGCGTGACCCTTTCGCCGATTTTGTAATACTGCTCCTCGCCCGTATCGGAAAATCCCGTGGCAATGACATAATCCCCGCTTTCGAATTTTTCACGGTCGAAGCTGCCCGATGTCAGTTCAAGCTTATCCTCTGCAATGCCGCTGACCCCGTAAATATGCGAATACAAAAATCCACCTCGCAGTTCTTCCTCTGCCTGCTCACGCATATACTCGTGAAATTCCTCTTTGTATTCTTCATAAAAGCTCTCGGCTCTTGCCAGTGCCTCATCACTCAGACTGTGTACATATTCTCCGAAATACACATATCCGGTCTTTTCCACACCGCTTAACTGCTCTATATCCTCCATGACCTCCGGCGTAATGCCGTCCGTGCTTTCTCCGTCTGTAAGTATATTGGGATTGTGAAGCTCAGCTGCACTGATGCAGAAATCCGATATCGCATAGTTTTCCAAATACTTATCAAGGTCAAAACCGTTTACAAGTGTTACCGTCGTATTGAGCAAAACCAGGGAGAGCGAAAGAGAGGCAATGACCGCTGCTGTCTTTCTGCTGCTGCGTTTCATATTTTGAAATGCCATCGCAAGCGGTGTCACACGCCCGCTTTTCTTAAAGCTCCTTTTCTTTATACCGTGCTGCATAGTGCCGCCGTTTTCCGTATATCTTACCGCCTCAATCGGAGAAATTTTCTTAACAAAGCTGCATGGCTTAAGACAGCCGATGTATACCGTTGCCAGTGTAAAAATTGCACTTCCGATGAAAATATACGGATTGGCTTTCAGCACGATAGTACCCTCATAGGTCGTCATACTCATAAGCTGAGGCAAAAGCATAGCTCCGAGCAGATAGCCTATCGCAAGTCCGAACGGTATGCCGATCGCCGAAAGCAGCAATGCCTGACGGCGAACGATTTTTGCAAGTTGGCGGTTCGTGCTTCCTATCGTTTTTAGCAGTCCGTAAAAGCGAATATCGCCCGAAACGGAAATATAGAATACATTATAGATTATCAGATATCCCGAAAAAGCAATAATCAGAAGAAAGGCGGCAATCATCATAATACTGCCCGCATCTAAGCTCGAGGCTGCGTATGCCCAGTTCACGCCCTCATTAACGGAGCTGTCAAAGCCGCAGCGTTCTTTAAGTGCTTCTGTCTGCCCCTCGATATCCCAACTGCTCGCAAACCACAAGGATGCATTCACACAGCCGCCTGCCTCATCTATGCTCGGCTCGGATTTTGCGTAGCTGTCTCCGTCATGCCACATGGGAGCAACCGCTTGCATGTATTCTTCCGAAACATAAACGCCTGCCGCCTTATTCATCGTGTCCTGCTCCCAAAA
>CAZLTX010000067.1:1619-6416 GCA_964562555.1 uncultured Oscillospiraceae bacterium | reverse complement strand
CGGCGGTTGCCATCGTGTTTATGATGTTCCTCAAGAGCGAGAAAAAATACAATATAGGTCTTATAATGATCGGCTTCGCTGTGCTGATGTACGGCATGGACATAATGAGCTCGGCTGTTAAGCCGCTCGCAGACGTGCCGGAGTTCGTAAGCGTTCTCACCATGTTCAGCAATCCTATACTGGGTGTAGCTGCGGGAGCTATCTTCACGGCTGCTATACAGAGTTCTTCCGCATCTGTAGGTATCCTTCAGGCACTTTGCAAAACAGGTGCTGTTACATACGGAACAACTATTCCTATCATCATGGGACAGAACATAGGTACCTGTATAACGGCGATACTCTCTTCGATAGGTGCAAACAGAGGTGCAAAGCGTGTTGCTGCGGTACACCTTTCGTTCAACATAATAGGAACCGTCATATTCCTGTCGGCATTTTATATATTGAATGCAATCGTACATTTCGATTTCCTCGGCAATGTGGTAAGCCCGGCAGATGTAGCTGTTATCCACAGCTTGTTTAACGTAGGCTGTACGACTATGCTTCTTCCGTTCACAAAACAGCTCGAAAAGTTGGCGAATAAGGTTGTAAAGGACATGCCGGAGGAAAAGAATCCCGATGAAACCTTAAATCTGCTCGAAGAAAGATTTTTGGAAACACCGGGCATTGCTGTGGCACAGTGCAAGACGGTTGCGGCTAAGATGGCAGACCATGCGAAAGAATGTATTTTCGCCGCAATGGAGCTGATAAACAATTTCAGCAGAGATAAATGCGACTATGTATATAAGCTCGAGGAAAAGGGCGACAGATACGAGGACGCACTCGGAGAATATATAGTAAAGCTCTCGGCATTGGATGTGAGCGAGGATGACGGAAAAACTCTTACGATGATTCTGCATAACATCGGAGATTTCGAGCGTATCACAGACCATGCAAGAAACATTGCCGAAACGGCAGAAGAGCTTAACAAGAAAAACCTTAAGTTCTCATCGGCTGCACAGGCTGAAATCGCTGTATTCTTCGATGCGGTAAGAGAAATCGTTGATTTATCCGTAGATGCTTTCAAGCGGGACGATGTGGTGACAGCGATGAAAGTAGAGCCGCTCGAAGATGTAATAGATGCTATTCATTCCGAGGTTAAGTCAAGACATGTTCGTCGTCTTAAGGATGGCACATGTACGATCGAAATGGGTTTCATACTTTCGGATTTGGGAACGAATCTCGAACGTGTATCTGACCACTGCTCGAATGTTGCTGTATGCGTTATAGAAACGGAAAAGGGCAATTTCGATATGCACCATTACTTAGATGACCTTAAAGCATACGGCCACAATGACTTCGACGAGAAAACTCACGAGTACGAGCGTAAATATGCCTTGCCGAAATAAGCGGCAGGCGTTTTGCTGAATTTTGCGATACATTTTATGAAAAAAAGGCTGCCAAAGCCTTTTTTTCATTGCGGCAATATATGGCTTTATGGTAAAATGTATTAATACGCAAATACATTACAAAACAAGAAGAAAAAAAGAAAAAAGTAAGGCAGGTAACAGGCGGAAATGACGAATTATATTTGGGAAGAATTCAAGGCATGTGCGGAAAGCTTAAGTTCGAACGGATTTGCAAAGGCAGAGGGAACGAGAATATTGTTCCAGGCAGACGGAAAAGTTTACGGAACGAAAATCGGTGCGGATATTTCCAAGCTTACTGAGGAGGACATAGAGCAGGTAAAGCTCAAAAGACTGCCTGTACCTAAAAAAGGAAAGAATGCGATGATATATTCGCAGACCTTCTATTGTCAGAAATGCCTTGCAGATGCGGTGCCGTTTGCGACCTCGCTCGATGATATGGCACAGATTATAGGTCAAGGCGTTTTCGTGGCTGACGGAAGAAGTGCGGAGCATGCAGCAGGAAAGAGCCTGAGAAAAGCACTGAAAAAGAACAACGGCTGCCTTGTGCTCAGAGCGGTTGACGGCAAGGGCAGAGGCATAGGCTACAGCATAACGATAGGCAAGGATCTCAAGGAGGCGGCTCTTGTGCTTGAGGTTATGGAAAAGTCAGCTGAGGCAGAGCTTAAAGCAAAGAAACTCGGCGGCAGCGTTCCCATCGACACGAAACATGTATTGGCAATGAAGAAAAACTACGAAAAGAAGTATTCCAAGCAGGTGAAGGCAGAGCATACGGGAGGCTGCGAGGTTTTTTCGGAGGAAGAAAAGGAGCTGCGTGCTCAGCTTGTCAGATACGGCAATCTTTTGGCGGAAAAAAAGCTTGTACATGGCACCTGGGGTAATCTGTCCGTCAGACTTGACGAAACACATATGCTGGTAACACCGTCCGGAATCGACTATGCACTTTTGGACGAGGCAGACATGGTGAAGGTAAATATAGAAACTCTTGCTTCCGAGGGTGCGAACAATCCGACATCCGAAAAGGAGCTTCATGCAGAAATATACAAAAAAAGAGCTGATGTTAAAGCCGTGGTTCACGCACACTCGGAATATGCGAGCATTTTTGCAGCTGCCTGCAAGGGAGTTCTCGTGCCGTCAAAGGAAAAAGAGGCATTGGAAATCTTCGGCAAGCTTATACCTAAAGCAGAATATGCACTGCCGGGAACTCATGAGCTTGCGGTAAATACCGCCGAGGCACTCGGAAACGGCATGGCGGTCGTAATGGCACATCACGGTGTGGCAGTCTGCGGAGAAAGCATGGAAAGAGCGTTTGAAAACGCTCTGAAATTCGAGGAAACCGCAAAGGTCGCATGGTACGACTACGAAAAAGAAGACTACGAAGAATACGAAGAAACAGAGGAATAGATGGACAAGAACAGCAGGAAGGGCAACACACTTAAAACAACAAACAAATCAATAACGGCAGACAAAGCACTAAAAGCAAGAGCAGCGTTTATTTTTGCTGTAACGGCATTCGGAACACTTGCAATATTCGTGAGGAATATTGCACTTCCGTCGGGCGAGCTTGCACTGTACAGAGGAATACTGGCGGCACTGCTTTTGGGAACATATTTCATCATCAAGCGTGAAAAAATCAATTTCAAAGCGATGGGGAAGGAAGGCTTGATGCTGCTTTTGTCGGGCACTGCGATGGGGCTTAACTGGATTTTTCTGTTTGAGGCATACAAGTATACCACAGTGTCTGTGGCAACGCTGAGCTACTATTTCGCACCTGTCATAGTGACGATTCTCTGTCCGATTTTGTTCAAGGAAAAAATGACGCTTCGGCAGGTGATATGCTTTGTCATGGCGACGGTCGGAGTGATTTTGGTTATAAATGTAAGCGGGCTTTCGGGCGGCGGCAAAGACCTCATAGGCGTTGTGTGCGGACTGACTGCTGCGGTTTTCTATGCGGCGGTAATCATCGTAAACAAGTTTATAAAAAATGTATCGGGACTTGAGAGAACTTTTCTGCAATTCATAGTTGCAATCATAGTATTGATGCCGTATGTGGCGGTAACCTCGGGCTTTAACTTTATGAGCCTCGACGCTTTCGGCTGGGTCAATCTGCTCATAGTTGGTCTGTTTCATACGGGCTTCGTTTACGCACTGTATTTTTCCTCGCTCAAGGAAATGCGAGGACAGGAGGTTGCAGTGCTCAGCTACATAGATCCTCTCGTTGCGGTAATAATATCGGTTACGCTGCTCGGAGAGAGCATGACGGTAATGCAGGCTGCGGGCGGCGTGCTGATACTCGGATTTACACTGTGGAATGAGGTCAAGAGCGAAACATAGGCAGGTGTAAAAAGAAGAAATTTGTCATAATTGTGTAAATTTTGACTGCTGCTATTGAATTGTCTTTAATCGAATGATATACTGTTTAGGAAAGTCGATTCATATGTGAACATGAATCATTTCAGAGCATGAAAACGGAGTGAAGTAATGACCGATAAAGAACTCAGAAAGCTCGGAAGAGCGGAACTTGTCGAAATTATATATGAGCTGCAGAAACGCGATAACGAGGCACAGAAACTGATAGAAGAGCTGTCGCTTAAAATCGAAGAACAAAGCATGGCAGCGTCTGAAATGAAACCGGTTATCGATGCGGCAGCGAAAATAAATGATTTTTTATCGACTGTGCAAGCTGCACCGAACAGATATTTTTCATCGGTGCATGAACTGCGGTTTGATGCTGAGGCGGAAATTGCCGCTACCCGTGCGGTCTGCGAGCAAGCCGTAGAGATGGCAAGAGCAGAGGCAGAGGAAATACTGCGAAGTGCGAACGAAGAAAAAGAAAAAATTATTTCAGATGCGGAAAAGGAAGCTGCTAATAAATGGGAAGACATTTATCTGAAGGTGAAAGAATTATTCTGAATGAAACAAAAGAGTCAATAGACACAGGCACGGATAATGCTGTCGAAAATGAAGAAAAATGCAGAAGGCAAATAGATATTCCGACATTCGAGCAGATTAAACAGGAAAGAAATCGGCTCAAATACAAAAACAGATTTAAAAGAACAATGATGAGTACCATAGGTGTTTTGGTTGTGGCAGCGGCACTTGCAGTGCTGGTGGCAACCATTTGGATGCCCGTACTCAGAATTTACGGTCACTCGATGTCTCCTGCACTTGATGACGGTCAGATTGTTGTATGCATCAAGACCGGAAATATTCAGACAGGAGAGCTGGTGGCTTTTTATCATGGAAATAAGCTGCTTGTAAAACGCTGCATAGCGGGCGAGGCAGACTGGGTGGACATGGATATTGACGGAAACATATATGTGAACGGAGAGCTTTTGGAAGAACCGTATATAAGCGAAAAGGCTTTGGGAGATACGAATATATCTCTGCCTTA
>CAZLTX010000067.1:0-1519 GCA_964562555.1 uncultured Oscillospiraceae bacterium | reverse complement strand
CTTCAGAAAGGGTGATGGCGTTGGAAAAGCATGATTTGCTCTCGGACGAAAATAAATATACGAGAGCAAAGCATAAAAAAAAGCACAGAAACAAAATAATAACATGCCTGGCTGCCGCAGTGGTATTCTGTACGAGCTACGCTCTCATTCTTCCTGCGATTACCATGGAAAAAGAGATTTGCGATATAGATCATGAACATACAGAAGAATGCAGATTGGCTGATGAGTCGGAAAACAACGGCAGTTTGATGATTCTCGAGAATGACGGTGCATATGTCAGCAGATTGGCGACAGGTGCGATTACAATCAGCGGAGAAGACGGTACGCAGTCGGCAATAACAGCCGGAAACAGCGGTACGGTTTCTTTCGATTTCACCGCACAGACAGCCTCATACAACGAACAGCCTTATGACCAAGGCAGAATCAAGCTTGAGTTTGCCTTGCCACTAAGCCCTGAGCAAGCGGTGTTCGATGTCGCAGCCATGACATGGATAGACGGCGGCACTGAGGCTGCGGTGCAGACTACAGAACAGCGTGAGATTGACGGACAGACTGTGGAATGTCAGATACTCAGCTGTTACGGCAAATTGGAAAGTAAAAACGAAGACGAACCGGCGATTCCGGGTGAGTTCACCGAATCGGCGGTAATTAGTGTGCTTAATATGGAAGCGGGAGAAGAAATATCGCTCGGCATAACGGCTGCTATGGAGTTTAATGCATGGGACGGAAAATGCGAAACACATGGTGCCGATGAGCGGCTGACAGCACAGACCGCAAGCTGTGCGATTACAGAAAACGGCGAAGGAAATGATGTCAATGAACCGGAGCAAGAAGCTGTTGAAATCATGGCAGAACCTGCATACGGCGATAATTGGAAGCTTCTGCGTGACAGCGGCTGGTTTGAGGAATATGCTGCATACGCTGATGACGCTGTCAAGTCAAAACGACTTTCGATGCGTGCGGCTCAAGCGGACGATAGTTCAAAGTCTTCCGTGCAGGTGGACAATCCGGGCGGAACGAATGCGAACGAAGAAGATAAGGTATCAGTAAGCAAGACCATCAAGGGAACAGAGCTTGAGAATGTGTTCGACATAACATTGCAGGTGGAAACATCGCAAAAAATAGATGAAGTTATCAGCGAGCCGGATATGGCGGTGGTCATCGTTATGGATATTTCCAATACGATGAATGATAATTTTGGAGGTGTGACCCGATATGCGGCTGCAATGGAAGCTGCGGAAGAATTTTTGGATCAGTTTGCAGCGAGCAACAGCTTGGGAGTCAGCAAGGTAGGCTATGTTGCGTTTAATACGGACGCACATAAGATTTTTGATTTGCAGCCATGTACAAATCCTACGAAAGCAAATAGTCTGAAAAATACGATGCGAACAAAAACCGGACCTATTATTACCGCATCAGGTTATAAAGATGCACATAATCGTTTCACAAATGTTGAGGCAGGTCTGAAGATGGCAAACGATATGCTCGCAGGAACAAGTAACAAGAATAAGTACATCAT
>CAZLTX010000066.1:0-6464 GCA_964562555.1 uncultured Oscillospiraceae bacterium | reverse complement strand
TGATACCTATGCCGCAGGCAGCAAGACCCATTGCATCAAACAGCACGACCTGCTGCTTTTCTTTAAGTCCTTTCTTTAACAGGCTGCCTACGATACTGCCTGTGATAATCATGCAAGTATTAAATATTGTTCCGATCATTTGAATGCCTCCGTAAAGTTTTCTGAAAATTTAATAAAGCTATTTTACAATTTTACTTGTAAGTTGAAAAGCGACAGTTTATAATATTGGTATGAAAAAATTTCACATCTGATAAAGAGGATAAGAAGATGGATGCAAAAAAGGTAGAGGTATTGCTTGAGGCGATTGAGGCAGGCAGCCTGATGAGTGTGGCTGAAAACAGCGGCTATACGCCGTCGGGTTTGTCGCATCTCCTGCACAGGCTTGAGGAAGAGCTCGGAGTTTCGATTGCACTGAGGACAAATCGCGGAATTGAGCTGAGCGAAGAGGGGAAGGCACTGCTCCCTTATCTGAAGGATTATGCCGACAGCTTTCGGGCATTGGAGAAAAAAGCCGAGCTGCTATGCGGAAAGGGAAAGACGGTTTTGCATATAGGTGCATATGCGAGCATCGCAAAGAACTGGATGCCTCCGCTTTTGCGTGCTTTCGGCAGGGAATATCCGCAAATAAATACAGAGCTTGAGGTATTGAGCAGGCAGGAGCTTTATCGTGCGATGAAAGAGGGAAGATTGAGGGTAATTTTCGCATGTGAGGATAAGACTCAGAAATACAGTTTCCTGCACCTGGCGGACGATCCGTTTTTTGCGGTTTTGCCGCAGACAGATGATGCAGGCGGCTCTGAATATGCTGAGGGCGGATTTCAAATCAAGGATTTCGAAAAATTTCCGTTCATAATGCCGTCTTACGGGGAAGACGTAGAGGTGCATGAGCAGCTTGAGCAGAACGATGTAAAACCGAAGCTGCTGCCTGCGAGTGCGGACGATCCGGTGATACTCGGGATGGTGGCAGGCGGCATGGGCGTTACCATGCTTTCGGAGCTTGTACTGCACGGCAGCAGCGAGCCGATCAGAAAAATTCCGATACAGCCGCCATGCAGCCGTCCGCTGGGCATAGTGCATCAAGAAACAAAAAAGCTGAGCGAAGCAGAAAGAAGCTTCGTAAAGTTCACAGAGAGGTTTTTCAAAGAGCATTAGCATGGTTATTGATATCATAAAGTAGACACCAAATAGAAAAGCCTAAAAAATATCATGTGGTGAAGCCATACTGCATAGGAATACATTTTACGACCGAATCAAAAGCAATCGCAAAAAAATACGATTGCTTTTTTGCGTATTTATGCATATAATATAAGCAATAAGATTGGAAAGGATGCAGTTGATATGCGTGAAACAAGAACATTAGAATTTAAGGAAAGAATAACGAATTCCTTCTTAAAAACCGTTAGTGCCTTTTCAAATTACGATGGCGGAACAATATTTTTTGGGGTGGATGATGATGGCAATGTGAAAGGTTTGCAGGATGTAAAACAGGCTTGCTTGGATATTGAAAACAAAATTAATGACAGTATTTCGCCTCAGCCCGACTATACGATTGAAATACAGAATAAAGCTCAGACTATACAACTTACTGTAAAAAGTGGTTTTCAGAAACCATATCTGTATAAATCAAAAGCATACAAACGAAACGACACAGCGACGATAGAGGTAGACACGTTGGAGTTTTCGAGGCTCGTATTAGACGGAAAAAATATTAGTTTCGAAGAATTGCCATGTAAAAATCAGCACTTGTCTTTTGAAATTCTGCATCGTAAGCTGAAAGAGAGTATTCATATCGATTACTTTAATCAGGATACATTGAAGACCTTGAATCTGTATGACAATGTAAACGGCTTTAATAATGCGGCTGAGCTTTTGGCAGACAAAAATCACTTCCCGGGAATTGATATTATTAAATTTGGGGAAAATATTAGCATTATTCAAAAAAGAGCAACTTTTGAAAATATCTCGGTTTTAGAGGTATATGAAAGGGCGATTTCCGTATTTAGAGATTATTACCAATATGAAATAATAGAAGGTTCAGACAGAAAAAAGATGGAGAAAATACCGGAAGCTGCTTTCAGAGAAGCTATCGCAAATGCTTTGATTCACAGAACATGGGATGTGGCTTCACAAATACGAGTTTCAATGTTTGATGACAGAATAGAAGTTGTATCTCCGGGGGGATTGCCTTCCGGAATAACAACAGAAGAATATTTGTCAGGTAAGATTTCTGCGTTGAGAAACAGAAATCTTGCAAATGTATTTTATAGATTGGGGTTTGTGGAGATATTCGGAACCGGAATCAGAAGAATAAAGCAATTGTATGCGGAAGGACTTATGAAACCGGATTTCGAAGTATCAGAAAATGCGATAAGAATGGTGCTTCCTATATTTGAAAAGAATGCTGATTTGACCGAAGACGAAAAAGTAATATATAAATGCTTAAGCAAGACAACGATGAAGCCAATGAGCGAAATCGCATCGTATGTACCTTTTGGTAAATCAAAAACAACACGCTTATTGAAAGTCATGGAAGAAAAAGGTGTGGTTACAGTTGAAGGAAATGGCAGAGGAACAAAATATATATTAAAGTAAGAAAAAGCACTGGATAATACTGAAATATTGAAATTGTACAAAAAAGAGAGATAAAATATGGATATAAAGTGGAAGAGTTTGTTTTCGTGGGAAATTTTGAAACGTGGAGAAAACTACTATCTGAATGACCGTGTAATAAGAATGAATTCGTCGAGCGAATCCGGCATTTATAATTTTATGGTATTCGGAAGCAGCAGATATAAAGTTTCGATTACCGTAGAGGAGCACAGAATAGCAAGTATGCAGTGCCACTGTCCTTACGCAAGAGAGGGCAGAAGGTGCAAGCATATGGCAGCGGCACTTTTTGAGCTTGAGGAAAACGGCGATTTGAAATGCGATACTGTCAAAACGCAAACCTCTGTGCGTTCCGCAAAGAAAAGAGTAAGAGTATTTCCATTCAGGAACAGCGAAAAAGATAGTAATTCGAAAAATGAAAATAGTGAAAAAGCGTACAGCTTCTATAATTTTGACAAGATAAGTGCGGATTATGAAATTTATGAGGATACTCTTCAAGAAGCAAAGCAGTTGATTTTGCTGAACAGAGTGAAACTAGTGAGCATTGAAGAAGGATTTATTCACTCAGCTTATTCCATGGATGAGCCTGTATGCAGAGTTTCCGGAACTTTCGAAGAAGCTGACGGAGATTTACAAGAAGTTGATTTTCTCCTCGGAAGAAATAATATAAATAATTCGAGCTGCTTTGCGAAATCCTGTACACGGGAAATGTTCGGATACAGCTATAGATATCCTAAGCCGGAAAATAAACTTTGCGAGCATAAGCTTGCATTGCTTATTCTGGCAAAAGAATTTATCGAAAAGAAGAATCTAGGAGATGCAACCGACCGAAGCGGCTTGATGCTTTTGCATGAATATCGTGCAAAACGCAGGAAAAATATGCAGTCGGAAACCAGGACGGAGCAGGCGGAAAATACGATTAAGCTTGAACCTCGCTTTGAGATTTTAGGCAAAGGAGATTTCAGCGTTTCGTTTAGGGTCGGTGTGGAAAAGCTCTATTTAATTAAAAACCTGACAGATTTTGTGAACTGTGTTGAAGCTAAGGAAGAAATGAAGCTCGGAACCAAAAACAGCATTTCTTTCGCATCAAACGGTATCGAAGAAAACTCGAAGGAATTATACAGGTTCATAAAAAATGAGGTAAAAACAGCGTCGATCAAGGCAGCGGAAGCATCTTTATATTACGGCAGAAATTATGCGACGGAAATAGGCTCGAACATTGCATTGTACGGCAGAACACTTGATGAGTTTTATTGTATTACAGAGGGAAAAAGCTTTCCTTTTTTGGATAAATCGACGATAAACAAAAAAATCGGTGAGGCTGTCTGCGGAAAAAATTCTCCGAAAATAAAGCTGTCCATGAAGGCGATTTATGATGATGACGGAAGCTTTGACGGAATTGAGGTAGACGGAAAGAAAGATGAATTTGCAGATGGAGCCGACTATAAATACTTTTTCGACGGAAGCAATCTTAACAGGATAGCTGAAGATGAGCTTGGAATTTTGCGTACATTTTGGGAAAATGAATACAGCTCGCAGATATGTTTTAAGGTGGGACGCAGAAATCTTTCGGAGTTTTACTATAAAGTTTTGCCTCTTATAAAGGAGACAGCAGATGTAAAAATTAAAGATTTTGAAGAAATTCAAAAATATCTGTATCCGCAGCCTGATTTCGTTTTTTCGCTTGATGCTGAGAACGGGCTGCTGCTGTGTGATGTAAAAGTGCGGTATGGTGAAAAAATTCATCGAATTACAGGTGCAGAGGCAGATGAAGCAGGGTATGAGCTTTATCGAGATTTGAATGCCGAAAAAGAAGTGCTTGATAAAGTAAAGGAATATTTTCCGGACTGCGATGAAAAGGCTGTGTTTTACTGCGGTGAGGATGATGATATGCAGTATCGTGTGCTTGAAAACGGTGTAAACGAGCTGATGCGTTTCGGAGAGGTTTTTGCTACGGAGAGATTTAAGCGAATTACCGTAAGACGACAGCCGCAGATGACTGTAGGCGTGAGAATGGAGAGCGAGCTTTTGAATCTTACTATTTCCTCAACCGAGCTTTCGAATGAGGAGCTGCTGGAGATTTTGTACAGCTATCAAAGAAAGAAAAAATATCACCGCCTCAGAAACGGCGACTTTATCCCACTGGAAGAAAAGGCACTGGGCGAGCTTTCAAATTTGATGAAATTGGTAAATGTCGCACCGGAGGACTTCGTAAAGGGTGATATGAAGGTTCCCGCATATCGTGCACTGTATTTGGACAAGCTTTTGGAAAAGAATGATGCATTGTATGCAAAGCGTGACAGCAATTTCAAGCATTTGGTAAAGGAATTCAAAACTGTTACCGATTCTGAGTATGAGCTACCGGAATCGCTGCAGAATATAGCAAGAAACTATCAGGAATTCGGATATAAATGGCTCAGAACCATAGAGGCTTATCGTTTCGGCGGTATACTGGCGGACGATATGGGCTTGGGGAAAACCTTGCAGCTCATTTCTGTTTTGCTGGCAGCGAAGCAGGAAAACAGGCTTGGTACGGCACTGATCGTTACGCCTGCATCGCTTGTATATAACTGGAAAGAAGAATTCGCAAAGTTTGCACCGGAAATTTCGGTTAAAATAGCGGCGGGCAGCAAAGATGAGCGTGAGGCTATAATCCAAAATGCGGAGCTTGCAGATGTGCTTATAACTTCATATGATTTGCTGAAGCGAGATATCTTGCTTTATTCCGACAAAATGTTTACATACCAGGTGATCGACGAGGCTCAATATATTAAAACGCATACGACTGCGGCTGCAAAATCCGTAAAGGCAATAAACAGCAAAATCCGTTTTGCACTTACGGGTACACCGATTGAAAATCGCCTGAGCGAGCTGTGGAGTATTTTTGATTTTCTGATGCCGGGATATCTGTATGCTTATGAGCGATTTCGCAATGAGTTTGAGCTTCAAATTATGAAAAATCATGACGAGGCGGTTTTGAGCAGCCTGAAACGGCTCGTGGAACCGTTTATTCTCAGACGACTCAAGCAAGATGTACTTAAGGATCTTCCCGAAAAGATTGAAGAGATATGCTATGTGAACTTTGATACCAAGCAGCAACAGATTTATGACGGACAGGCTTTGCACATGAAAAAAATGCTTGAAGGCGAAAGTGATGAAAGCTTTCAGAGAAATAAGATTGCGATTCTTGCCGAAATCACAAAGATACGGCAGATATGCTGCGATCCGTCGCTTTGCTTGGAAAACTATGAAGGCGGTTCTGCCAAAATGGAAACCTGTACAGAGCTTATAAAAAGTGCGATTGACGGCGGACACAAAATATTGGTGTTCTCACAGTTCAAATCGCTGCTTGAGCTGCTTGCGGCAGAGCTTAAAAAAGAAAAAATCGCAAACTTTATGCTTACAGGTGAAACAAAAAAGGAAGAACGAATTGACTTGGTAAATCGTTTCAATAATGATGATACGCCGGTATTCCTGATTTCACTGAAAGCGGGAGGTACGGGACTTAATCTGACAGGTGCGGATATTGTAATTCATTTTGATCCATGGTGGAATATAGCGGCACAGAATCAAGCAACCGACCGTGCACATCGCATAGGGCAGACACGCACGGTATCGGTATATAAACTGATTGTAAAAAATTCGATTGAAGAAAAGATTCTGAAAATGCAGCAGAGCAAGAACGACTTGGCAGATGAAATCCTAAGCGGCAATACGGGAGGCTTGATGAGCATGAGCAAGGACGAGCTGCTGCAGCTGCTGTAAATTCGCTAATGTATGCAGATAATTTGGTATCTCACGCTTACATCGAAAGCACATGGCTCAGAAGCAGCAGTGCTGTGAGAAACAGCAGGTTT
>CAZLTX010000065.1:0-6502 GCA_964562555.1 uncultured Oscillospiraceae bacterium | reverse complement strand
GCCTGCGTCGGTGAAGCGGCGAAGGCAGAGGCAGCACAGGAGGCAGAGCAGGCAGAGCCTGAAAAAACAGCCGATGAGCTGCTTGCGGAAATGGACGCCTTGGTGGGGCTTGATACGGTCAAAAAAGACATACGCAGCATGATAAACTTTATTCGTGTATGCAAGCTGCGTGAGGAACGAGGCATGAAAGCACCGAAGCTGTCGTACCATATGGTTTTTTCGGGTAATCCGGGAACGGGCAAGACTACGATTGCACGAATGCTCGCACAGCTCTACAAGGCTATCGGCGTGCTGCCTAAGGGTCAGCTTGTGGAGGTGGATCGCAGCGGACTGATTGCGGGCTATCAAGGTCAGACGGCGATTAAGACGGCAGAGGTGATAAAGTCCGCTATGGGCGGCGTGCTGTTTATAGATGAAGCCTATGCTTTGGCTGACAGTGACAACGATACCTACGGTAAGGAGTGCATCGCAACGGTGCTGAAAGCTATGGAGGATCACCGTGACGAGCTGATTGTAATCGTAGCCGGTTATGATGAGCTGATGCATAAATTTATAGATTCGAATCCGGGACTCAAATCCAGATTTAACAAATATATCAACTTCCCGGACTACAGCGGTGAAGAAATGGAAAAAATCTTCATGCTGCAATGCGACAGCAACGGCTATGAGCTTGAGGCTGAGGCACGGGAGCTCCTTCGTGCGATATTCGATGATTGGTACGAAACCCGTGACGAAAACTTCGGCAACGGCCGTACCGTCCGCAATTCTTTCGAGAAAATCATCAACTGTCAGGCCACAAGATTGGCAGCGGATACGGATATAAGTGATGAAGAGCTAAGGCTGCTGACTGTGCAGGATGTCAAGGACGGTCTGGAGCTGTCACCCGAGGAATAGAGGAATAAAAAAGCAAATACATTAAAATGGTGCATAGACAATAAAACGCACACAGGACTTCTAATTTAAGAAATCGCCGGGTGCGTTTTATTGTGCTAAAATTTTCTGTTGTCTGAGCGGTGAGGTTTTTGCTCATCATGTTCGCCGCCCATCATTGTACCCATAAGCTCGAGGTCAACGGCAGAGGCATCTACCAAGATACTGCTGTCCGTTTGCTGTCCGTTTCTCGTGGACGGAATCGAGCCGTCGAGCTGAGCGTTAATGCTTTCCGCTCTTAGGTAAGCTGTCGTTTTGAGCATTTTTACAGCAGCTTGATATTCGTAATACGAATAGAAGGCTGTCGGGTCTGTCTGTACCAAATCGTCTATAAGCGATGCAATGCGGTTTACTGTATTTTCAAAGACTCCGCTGCCCACATATTCCTCGGTAAGCATACGAAGATACTCGTGATACTGTGCGAGATATTCCTCGTTTTCTAGCAATGCCATAAAGAACTGTCTGTCCTCGGTACTTACACCCGATGAAAAAGGTGTATCTATAGGGAAGTTGATGACCTCACTTGCGTTTTGTGATTGAAATCCGCCGAAAGCTAAATTGTAGTCCCATGGAATAATGTTAAGCTGCCCGTCCTGCTCGTACAGGTAGTAGTTATGTGCCATATTGCCGCTTAGGCTGTCGAGGTTGACTACGAAGGTCTGCACTGCCATGTAACGCAGCAGATTGTCGGTGTCCATATATTTTTCGAGTGTGTTCGAATCGGCATCGTCGGCACAGATATTTTTCAGGGCTCTTATGACACGGCGATGATCCTTATCAGTGGTCTTGAATACGCTGCCCTCCCATATGGATTCGTAGCTGTCAAGCTCGTCGTCGGTGTAGTTCAGATCGGCACCGCTGCCGGCTCCAATGCCGCCGCCGAAGCCCCTGCCGCCTGCATCATTATCGCCGAAACCGTCGGGCGGCTGCGGCATTTGAGAACCGACATTGCTATTTGGCATTTCGGGCGGCTGACTGTTTTCGCTGTCGGCTTCACTGCTTGGCATTTCGGGCGGCTGACTGCCTGCTTCATTACTGCCGAAGCTGTCGGGTATTTGCGGCGGTTCGGACATTTCGCCGCCAAAGCCTCGATTGCCGCCTGTTTCACCGTCGGGCATTTGCGGCATTTCACTCGAGTCGAAATCACCGTTTTCACCCATTTCCTCAAACATTTCCTTGATGTCATCTGCCTTAAAGCCTTCCATCTTACCGGGTCCGCCCATCTCCATACTGTCGGGCTTGTACAGCTCACCATAGCTGCTGCCGTAGTTCCGCAGGGCGAAGCTTTCCTCCACCGGCTCCAGTGCCAAATACACACCGTAATACTCACCGTTAACCGAAAGCTTGGCATAGCTGTAGAGCGAGGCATCGGCACCGAGAAACTCAAACATGTCATAGCAGACAGCCTCTTTCATCATCGTTGCATCGCTGTAATTGTTGTTCAGAACGAGCTTTGCAAGGCCGTCGCAGGTCTGACCGTCAACATATTGGTCAAAGCTGAGCTTGAAGCTGTAGCGGTCTGAGTCGCTTGAAGCAACCATCGAAAGACTCGTGTTGCCCTTCGCACGCAAGCCCACATTTTTGTACTCCGTTCCGTTCACCGTGACATCGCAGGCGTAATATTCCTCGGCAATGGCGTTGTCGAGCAGCTCCTGCCAGTCAGAGTCATCGATTTGGAGATTGATATCGATAACAGATTCCTTTGAAAAAAGCGATTTTTCGTAGCCCATCGTGTAGCCCTCGGCTGCGGCAGCCCGCATACTGCCGCCGAAAACATACATGAACACGAGAAGCAAAATCAGAGCAAAGGCGGTGAGCGTCAATATAATTTTGTTGATATGCTTGTTGTCTATCATACCTTCACCTACGACATATACTCTCCGTTATAGCTTACAAGAGCCGCACTTTCAACGCCCGAAACGGCAGCGAGCCGACCGACAAAGGCGGTGGAGGCATCATGCAGCTTGACCTCGTAGGAAAGCTCAATACCCTTTGCGGTTACAGTCTTTGCCTTGATTACATGCTTTGCGGCCTCAGCGTTCAGAATTCCGAGCACAGCGTTTTCAGCCTCGTCATCGGAGAGCCTGAGTACGAGCATATACGGATTTTCATGGGTTTTGCGGCTTGCCATGAGCCAAATGACAGCTCCGATTATCACGGAACCGATCAGAGCAAGCGGAATCAGACCCGCACCGACAACTATGCCGCCTGCCAAAGCCCAAAACAGGAACACGATTTCAATCGGCTCCTTGATAGCAGCACGAAATCTGACTATCGACAGAGCACCGACCATACCCAGCGACAGGATTACATTCGATGTTACCGCCATGATGACGAGCGTTGTCACCAGCGAAAGTCCGATGAGCGTCAAGCCGAAGCTCGACGAATACATGATACCGGCAGAGGTTTTCTTATAAATAAAGAAGATAAAAAGTCCGATTACAAGGGCACATGCCATTCCGAGCAGAGTGTCCAAAACGGAAAAGTCCATCGAGCTTTCCAGAAAACTCGATTTGAAAATATCATTAAAAGTCATAAAATTTACCTCGTCTTTCATTCTTAATTTTTTAATATTCTTTATACGAAATTTAATTTAAGCCATGCCCCGGCAAGCTGCATATTTTGAAAACGCTTGCAGCCTTGTGCAGTGCGGCTGTACTATGTGTCTGATGATTTCGGGCAGGAACTCATCGTACTTAAGCTCCAAAAGCATCGTTCCGTCAGTCAGAGGTGCGGGTGAAGGCTCGAAAAACCAATCCGGAGAAAGTCCCGTGGCGATTTCCGAGTCAAAGGTGATACGAACATTGCCGCTTTCATATATATAAGCCTCACGCATATAGC
The DNA here is from genome assembly GCA_964562555.1 of uncultured Oscillospiraceae bacterium. GTDB lineage: Bacteria > Bacillota > Clostridia > Peptostreptococcales > Anaerovoracaceae > CAG-238. The sequence continues at coordinate 2,731 of CAZLTX010000065.1, read as the reverse complement.
GGACGACGGTGCGTGGCCGCAGAAGCTGAGTCTGCATTTTGAAAACAAGCTCATCTACGAGCGGCGAGCTTTCGTCAGCAAGCTGCTTGCAGTCGTTTTCCATAAGCCGCACACAGGTCTCACGGCTGAGCGGTACAGAATTTTTTAGGCAAAGTCCGTTTATCTTCTGTTTCTTTTCCAAAAAAACGGTTTCGGGATCGCTCCCGTAGTATCTGAGCCGAAATTTCTCACGCTTGTTAACACCGTGAAGCTTTTCCTTCATAGCCTTGTCGAAGCAATTATCGAAATAAAGGCTGGTGATTAGATATTTTCCGCTTTCGTCAGCGTGCGAATCCGGCTGCATGACGACTTGCAGCTTTTGCCGCAGAGCCAAATAGTTCATGAAGTCGATAGCGAACTTGTGCTCGTGTCGATATTTTCCGGGCGGGCGAGCCGCCAGAGTATCTGTCATGGCAATAATCCTCCTGTTTCTGTTATGGGCACCGCAAGTTCGGTGGTGCCTTGCGAATAGGATACTCTAAAATTTTACAGACTTGGTGGGTAAATATCGGAAATTAAACGAAGAAAATTTGTTAAATAGGTGAGTGTTTTTGTTTTTTTATTCGACAAATGCATCGGAAGGGGCTAAAATAGAAGACAGAATATAACACGGAGGATAATAATGAAAAAGATAATTTGTTTAATACTTACACTTTGCTTAATGTTTTCGTTTGCGGCATGCGGCGGTGACGATTCAAATGTACCGTCGGATACACAGCAGCCGTCGGCAGGAGATGCTTTGACAGACGGCGAGGGCGAAAATGCGGATGCAGAAAACGAGCAGGACGCAGACGCAGCTGCGGATAAGGACGCAGCGGGAGCAGAGGACGAGGAAAAGGCGGACACTGCCGAAGATACTGCCGACAAAGCGGACAAGAAGGACGACGGAAAGAAAGAAGAGGCATCTAAGCCGACAAACTCAGACAATACTCAGAGCTCATCTCAGAGCAAGCCGTCATCATCAAACAACAAAGCAGACAAGAGCGATAAGGCTGACAAGACAGACAAAGCCGACAAAGCAGATAAGGCAGAGGCAAGCACACCGACCTCAGCACTCAATCTTCTCAGCACGGTTTGGAAATCATACAAAAATGATGAAAAATTCCCTGCATGCGGCGGCGACTATTCCGAGGAAAACCGCAGAGATGATGCACCGGGCAAATTCAGCATAAGCGACACAGACGGGCTGCAGTCAACACTTGCGGTTCCGGAGGACGCTATAGGCTATGTAAGCGGAGCCGCATCTCTGACACATATGATGAACCTGAACACCTTCACGGCGGCATCGCTCAAGGCAAAGAGCGGCGAGGCAGACAAGCTCGCAGCAGCTATGAAAGAAAGCATTCAAAACAGACGCTGGATGTGCGGCTTCCCGGATAAATTCGTAATTATGACGATTGACAGATATGTTGTATCGGTATTCGGCGGTGCGGAACAGGTCGATACCTTCAAGGCAAAGACACAGAAAGCATTCCCGAGCGTAAAAATCTTCTGTGAGGAGAACATCGCATAATGAGCAGAAGAATGATAAAAGGCAAAAGCACGACGGGCAGCCGCAAAATGCACCGACACGAAATAATCTCCTGCCTTGCAATGCTCAGTCTTATACTGCTGCTTATGGTGCTTGCATCGGGCTGCGGCGGAAACGGAAGCGGCGGCGAAGGCGGCACGGACGCAGACGCAGTCGAGATTGTCAGCGATGAAAACGGATTTTATTCCTATGACGGATATATAATCAAAGCGGATTACCCGATGGACGAGGCATCGCTCGAAAAGGCAGCAGGCAAAATGGCAAACATTTATGAGTACTTCCTTAAGGGAAAAGAGATAAATACCTATTTTGCCATAGTGCCGGACAAAAACGCTTATGTGACAGAGGCAGAGGGCAACGAAGCACCGCAGATCATGGATTATGCGGCACTGACGGAAAAGATGAAGTCGCAGACGGAGTTCGCCTCGTATATAGAAATCGCAGACCTTTTGGAGCTGAGCGACTACTATAAGACAGATGCACATTGGAAACAGGAAAAAATCAGCGATGTGGCAGCGAGAATAGCAGAGACTATGGGAAGCGAGCTGAAAGCCGAATATGAAGAGGTAAGGGCAAAAGAGGATTTTGTCGGAGCATACAGCCGTCAGACTGAGCTCGAAATGCAGGCAGAGACTTTCGTATATCTTGACAGTTCGCTTTTCGAGGGCTGCACGCTTACCGATTTCGAAACGAATAGCGAAATACCGCTGTACGATGAAACAAAGCTTGCCGGCACTGAGGGCGAGGGCTACGATATGTTCCTCGGCGGCTCGAAATCGCTGCTCACGATAGAAAATCCCGCTGCCGATGCAGACAAGGAGCTGATTATTTTCAGAGATTCCTTTGGCAGCAGTATAGCACCGCTGTTTGCGGAAAGCTACGGCAAGATCACGCTGGTGGACATTCGCTACCTGCCGAGTGCGACACTTGACAGATTTATCGAATTTAAGGACGGACAGGACGTACTCTTCCTTTTCAGCACTCCTGTACTGAATAACAGCGTGACGATGAAATAAGCTGAAGAAGATGAAGCAAAAAAGTTTTAATAAAAATTTTATAAAAAAATTCAAAAAAACACTTGCATTTTCACGACAAAAATAGTATATTAGATAAGTGATGTGCGGTCGTGGCGGAATTGGCAGACGCGCAAGACTAAGGATC
>CAZLTX010000064.1:0-6503 GCA_964562555.1 uncultured Oscillospiraceae bacterium | reverse complement strand
GAGAAACGCTGGAAGTAAAATATAAAGGAAAAAGTATCTTCGATGTGCTTGACATGAGTGTCAGTGAGGGAGTAGAATTCTTTCAGAATGTTCCGAGCATTTTGAGGTATCTGACGACCCTGGAGGAAGTCGGATTGGGATATATCAAGCTGGGGCAGCCGTCAACGCAGCTTTCGGGCGGCGAGGCACAGCGAGTTAAGCTGGCAACGGAGCTGACCAAGCGTGGCACGGGCAAGACGCTGTACATCTTGGACGAGCCGACGACGGGACTGCATTTTGCCGACGTGGACAAGCTCCTGTCGGTGCTGGACAGGCTTGTGGATGCAGGCAATACGGTAGTAGTTATAGAACACAATTTAGATGTCATTAAGAGAGCAGACCACATCATAGATTTGGGACCTGACGGCGGCAACAGAGGCGGAACGATAGTAGCGACCGGAACGCCTGAGCAAATAGCAGCCTGTCCCGATTCGTATACAGGCCGGTTCCTTGAGAAGCTTTTGAAACGCTGAGAGCGGGCAAAAGCCATAAATCCGCACAGGATAGAAGACAACGGAGGAAATTCCAAATGAAAGAAAAAATGAATCTGACGATGCTCACCGACTTTTATGAAATAACCATGGCGAACGGGTATTTTCAGTCAGAAATGGCAGAGGACATAGCATACTTCGATATGTTTTTCCGCAGAGTGCCCGATGGCGGCGGCTATGCCATCATGGCAGGGCTTGAGCAGCTCATCGACTACCTCAAAAATCTGAAATTCACTGAAGAGGACATCGAATATCTTCGCAGCAAAAATTCGTTTTGCGAAGAATTCCTTGACTATCTGAGAAATTTCGAGTTCAAGTGCGATGTGTGGGCGGTTCCCGAGGGAACACCGATTTTCCCGCATGAGCCTATAGTGACCGTCAGAGGGCCTGTAATGCAGGCACAGTTTATTGAAACTATGGTGCTGCTGTGCATAAACCACCAGAGCATGATAGCTACCAAGGCAAACAGAATAGTCAGAGCGGCACAGGGCAGAGCTGTCATGGAATTCGGTTCCAGACGAGCACACGGTGCAGACGCAGCAATCCTCGGAGCCAGAGCCGCATATATCGGAGGCTGTGCGGGAACCGCATGTGCGATAGCCGACAGAGATTACGGCATAGCAGCTCTCGGAACGATGGCACACAGCTGGGTGCAGATGTTCCCGGACGAATACTCGGCATTCAAAAAATATGCCGAAATTTATCCGCAGAACTGCGTACTTCTCGTAGACACCTACAATGTGCTTAAATCCGGCGTACCTGCGGCAATCAGAGTTTTCAAGGAAATGAAGCCGCAGAAGATGGGTATTCGTATCGACTCGGGCGACGTGGCATATCTGACCAAGAAAGCAAGAAAAATGCTTGACGATGCAGGTCTTGAGGAATGTACGATAGTTGTTTCGAACTCGCTTGACGAGTACATAATTCAGGATATACTGCTCGAGGGTGCGAAAATCGACTCCTTCGGCGTAGGTGAAAGACTTATCACAGCCAAATCCGAGCCTGTTTTCGGCGGCGTGTACAAGCTGGCGGCACTCGAAAAGGACGGCGTGCTGACACCTAAGATTAAAATTTCCGAAAATGTCGAAAAGATTACAAATCCGGGCTTTAAGGGACTGTACCGCCTGTACAGCAAGGAAACAGGCAAGGCACAGGGCGATGTTATGACGGTTGCGGACGAAACGATTCCGCAGCAGGACGAATACGAAATTTTCGACCCGAATGCCGTATGGAAAAAGACGGTCGTTCGTGATTACACCGTAAGAAATCTGCATGTACCTATTTTCGAAAAGGGAAAATGCGTATACGAAAGCCCGTCAATCGAAGAAATTAAAAAATACTGTAAGGAGCAGGTTGAAACGCTTTGGGACGAAACCCTCAGACTTGAAAATCCGCAGACCTATTATGTGGACCTTTCACAGAAGCTTTGGGATATGAAAAACGAGCTGCTGCGTTCTCACTCCGCTAAATAACAGACGATATATCACAAGAGGAGAGTTACTGAATGTTGAAAGTAGGCAAGCTTGACAGCGATGTGCTGGAGAAGATTGTTATAGGCAAGATAAAGAATAAACGAGCTGAGGTTCTGGTACATGCCGGCGTAGGCGAGGACTGTGCGACCATAGATTTCGGCGAGTACGAATGTGTGCTTTCCACAGATCCGATAACAGCCTCCGTCAACGATATAGGCAGGCTTTGCATACATATTTCCTGCAACGACATAGCATCAAACGGAATAGAGCCGGTGGGCATACTGTTGGCGGTGATGCTGCCCGAGGGAACCACCGAGCACGATGTGTCGGTGATAATGGAGCAGGCGGCAGAGGCGGCAGCGGAATGTAATGTCGAGATAATAGGCGGACATACGGAAATCACGAAGGCGGTAAATCAGCCCGTAATAGTATCGACTGCAGTGGGGAGAGGCAGGAAATGGCAGTCAGCCTCCGCAGAAAAAATCAAGGTCGGCGACTATATCCTTATGACCAAGAAAGCGGGAATCGAGGGTACAGGAATCATAGCCTCGGACAGAGCGGACGAGCTCAGAAGCTTTCTGAGTGAGGAGGAAATCGAAGCTGCGAAGAAGCTGCTTAAAAAAGTCAGCGTCGTTAAAGACGGAACAGCAGCCGGAAGCGTCGGCACACACGGTATGCACGATGTCACGGAGGGCGGAATTTTAGGCGGAATCTGGGAAATGTGCAGGATAGCGGGCGTAGGTGCCGAGGTATGGGACGATAAAATCCCGATGGAGCCTGTCACACGCAAAATCTGCGAGCACTACGGCATAGACAGCCTCAGACTGATTTCGAGCGGAGCCATGCTTATAATGGCAGCACCCGAAAAAAAAGACGAGATACTCGAAAAGCTTGCAGGCGTAGGAGTTGAAGCCTCGGAAATCGGCAGAATACTGCCGCCGGACGAAGGACTTTACCTGCTTCGTGACGGCAAAAGGATTGAAATACAGCCGCCCGGAGCCGACGAGCTGTACAGAGTCATAAACCGATAAACAATATGATGACGGCGGAGCTTTGCTCCGCCTATTTGTTTCTGATGTATATAAAAGGCAGAAAATGCACATAATATTTTCGAGCTAAGTGAAAATTTTGGAAGCGTTTCGTGTAAAAACTGTGAAGAAAACTGTAAGAAACACGCAAAAACTGGACAATTTCAACATTTTCAGGTATAATTAAAAAAGTCTGCGGGCAAAACCCGGCCGCAGAAACCAATTCACAAGAGAGGAAAATATTATGTTTAAGAGACTCATTGCGGTGCTCATGGCATTGGCGATGGCAGCCTGTACGGCGATACCGGTATATGCCGATGCCGAAATATTACAGGGCGTGACCATTTCGCTTGAGAACGAGGAAACCGCAGGAATAGGAGAAAACGGGGAGACACAGCAGGGGGAAACACCGAGCCAAGCGAACGGCGATTCGAATGCGGACGGCAGTGCCGATTCGCAGGAGGGCAGCGAGCCGTCGGAGGGCGATGCGGACAGCAGCACTTCGGGCAGTGAAAACGATGCTTCCGAGGAGCCTGCCGAAAAAGACGAGGACAAGACTGACGATAAAGAAGATACAGACAAGAAAGAAACTACCAAAAAGGAGGTCTCCAAGTACCAAAAGGGATTAGCGGCATACATTCGCAGCAAGAATAAAAATCTTAGCAAGGATTGGTCGATAACCCTGGCAGGCTACTTCATCAAACATGGCGAGAAGAACGATATCGACCCAAAGGTTTTGATGGCGTTGGCAAGGCGTGAAAGCAATTTCAGAGCCAAGGCAAAGAGCGTATACGGCTACAAGGGCATGATGCAGTGCAACGATTCACTGGCAAGAAGATACGGCTACAAGCCGTCGGATCTTTACAAGGCAAATGTCAGCATTGAGATTGCAGCCAAATATCTGAAGGCCATGAAGAAAAAATACGGAACCTACTCGAAGGCACTGAGCTGCTACATCTGCGGAAGCGGAGCTGTTGCAAGAGGAACATATTCCAAAGCACCCGCACGTTCGGTAATGAACATGCGTGACGGCATTAAGGACTTCCTGAAAGAAAAAGGCTATACCTCATAGGCAAAGCACAAGAAAAGCACACAAGCGGCTTTGCGGGAGTGCGGCCGCAGCCCCGAAAAACTCAAAAGAAAATTAAAACAACGGAACTCGCCCTGCGGCGGGTTCTTGTATTTACGCCGTGAAAATGGTACAATAAAGAAAGATAGGCAGAAAAGGGGGTATGAACATGGCATTTTACACGAAAAAATCCGCATGGGAAAGAGAATGGGACGACCTGCTTAAAAAAGAGGCGAAATTTACGGCAAAGAGAAAGGAAGGTCCGACCTCCGTGCTTATGAGAAAGCTTGACAGGGTAGTTCCCGACAAGCTGAGCGGAACCCTTAATACGGCATTTCTCAAGGCATTTGAGCTTATTTTCGAGAAAGGCACGGGCATTATCGAAAAGACATATAACAAGGAAAAGAAAGAAACGGATTTCAAGGTTAACACCTATGCGTCGGAGATTTCCGACAAGCGTGCCGCTGCCAAGGCTTTTACCAAGCAGGCAAAATCGGCAAAAGGCTTGAACCTGATGATTTCGGGTGTCGAGGGAATAGGAATGGGACTGGTCGGCTCGGGAATACCGGACATTCCGGTTTTTATTGCCATGGTGCTTAAGAGCGTCTACGAAATCGCACTCAGCTACGGCTACAGCTATAACAGCGATGCCGAGAAAATTTTCATATTGAAAATCATAGAAAACGCAATGTGCGACGATGAGGACTTCGTTTCGAGAGATGAGGCTTTGAACGAGGATATTCATAATATCGTCATGTCGGGAGATAATATACAGGACGGAGATTGGAGCATAAGCAAGGAAGAGCAGATGAAGGCTTCGGCTGCATCGCTGTCCGCAGAAATGATATACACGAAATTTGTGCAGGGATTTTTCGTTGTCGGCTTGGTCGGCGGCATATTTGACCCTGTATATGTCAACAGAATCAGCGATTATGCGGTTCTGAAATACAGAAGAAGATTTTTGGAAGGAAAGATTGGAAAAGCGAATGAATAAAACTTTGGAGCTTACATGTGCATCGCTGATAGCGGCACTGTACATAGTGCTTACCTTAATTGCCAATATGGCGGGAATGGCAAGCGGAGTGATACAGATAAGGCTGTCGGAGATGCTTACGATATTGCCTGTGTTCACATGGGCTGCCGTGCCGGGACTTACGGTCGGCTGCATAGTTGCGAACCTAATAACAGGCTGTGCTGTTTGGGACATAGTTTTCGGCTCAGCGGCAACGCTGCTCGGAGCACTCGGAACCTATTACATAGGACGACGCAGACCCTTCATCGGTCCGCTGTTTCCGATACTCAGCAATTCGCTGATAGTACCTAAGGTTTTGCAGCTCGTGTACGGTGCGGAGGGCTCATATGCCTACTTTGTGCTTACGGTGGGAATAGGAGAGGTTTTGTCCTGCGGCGTGCTCGGCATTGTCTTGTATAAGCTGCTGAGGAAAACACATATTTTTGATTGATTTTCGATTTTGGGAGGAAAAAAGATGGCAGTAAGACTGAATGAAGATAAAGAAGTGGTAAAGAGCATCAGAGAGGGACTGAAAAACACAGGCGGCTACTGTCCTTGCAGGGTGCAGCGTATCGAAGAAAACAAGTGCATGTGCAAGGAATTTCGTGATCAGATAGCAGATCCGGATTTCGAGGGATATTGTCACTGTATGCTCTACTACAAGAGCAAATAGCGGGAGGAAAAGCACTTGGAAAGAATAGACAAGATAATAGCCTCGCAGGGAAAATACTCTCGCAAAGAGGTCAAGGCTCTGATAGCAAAAGGCAGAGTGAGCGTGGACGGAGAAACGGTCAAATCCTCGTCCGTCAAGGCTGATGCGGCGAAGCAGAGTATTGCGGTAGACGGCACGCTGCTCGATTTCAAGAAAAATGTATATCTGATGCTGAACAAGCCGCAGGGCTATGTGTCGGCAACGGAGGACAGAGAGCACCCGACCGTTTTGGAGCTGGTTCCCGAGGAGTTTAGAGGACGAGATATTTTTCCGGCAGGCAGACTTGACAAGGATACGACCGGACTTATGATAATCACGGACGACGGTGTGCTCGCACACAATATTCTCGCACCGAAAAAGCATGTGCCTAAGATGTACCATGTGCGGCTTGACATAGCCGTTACCGAAGAAATGCGTGACGGCTTTCAAAGTGGCGTCGAGCTTAATGACGGTGTGTGCAAATCCGCAGAGCTTGAGCAGACCGGTGAATTCACCGCAAAAGTGACACTGCAAGAGGGCAGATACCATCAGATAAAGAGAATGTTCGGCTGTTTCGGAGCAGAGGTAGTAGAGCTGAAACGCCTTTCTATGGGAAAGCTGCACCTGCCCGACGAGCTCGCAGAAGGCGAATGCCGAGAGCTTACAGCGGACGAGCTGCGGCTGCTGCAGGAAAGAATATA
>CAZLTX010000063.1:5405-6785 GCA_964562555.1 uncultured Oscillospiraceae bacterium | reverse complement strand
AAATCAATGTTCGGAACATAACGAACATTGATTTTTTATATGCCGAAAAAGTCAAGGAAAATTCGGATTTTCTATTGTTTTCATAAAATCGGAGGCTTATAATTTAAGGACAGTTTAATTTTTAATTACAAATTTCAAAGAGAAAAATCGAAAAAGGAGAAAAAATGAAAAAGTTATTAAGTGTTTTACTGGTAATCGTTATGATTTTCTCACTTGCTGCTTGCGGCGGAGATGACAGCACAACAAGTGACGATGTTTACAATGTCGGTATGGTATGTATCGGTGATGAAAATGCTGCATATGACAGAAACTTCTACATGGCAGCTGACGCAGCTAAGGAACAGCTTGCTGCAAAGGGCATCAACATCGAATGGACTTATACATACAACCACCCGGAAGGCGACCCTGTTGCTACAGACTGTCGTGAACTTGCAGACCAGGGCTGCATCGCAGTATTCTGCAACTCCTACGGTATGGAACCTGCAATGCTCACTGTAGCAGGCGAATATACTGACACTGTTTTCGCAGGTCTTACAAACGAAGCTTCCCAGAGAGATGCTTTAGAAAATACAATCAATGCATTCCCTAGCGTATATGAAGGCCGTTACCTTGCAGGCGTTGCAGCAGGTATGAAGCTTCAGGAAATGATTGACAACGGCGATATCGCAGAAGACGAAGCTGTTATCGGTTATGTAGGTGCTTACACCTTCGCAGAGGTTATCTCCGGATACACTGCATTCTTCCTCGGTGCACAGAGCGTTTGCCCATCTGCAACTATGATGGTTGAATTCATCGGCTCCTGGGGCGACCCTACTATGGAAGCTGCAACTGCTCAGGACTTAATCGACAGAGGTGCTGTACTTGTTTCCCAGCACTCCGACTCCACAACTCCTGCAACTACAGCACAGTCCAACGGCGTTTACCATGTTGGTTACAACCTTGACATGACAGACGTTGCACCGGACGCATCACTGCTTTCCTCCAGAATCGACTGGACTAACTACTTCGTATATGTAATCGAAACTATCGTAAACGGCGGCACTGTTGACCAGGACTACATGGGACACGGCTTTGCTGACGGAGATGTAGCACTTACACCGTTAAACGAAGCTGTTGCGGCAGCAGGCACTGCTGACAAGCTTGCAGAGGTTGAAGCAGCACTTGCAGACGGCAGCCTTCAGGTATTCGATACAAGCAAGTTCACTGTAGGCGGCGAAACTCCTACAGAGGGTCTTGTTGACATGGACGGCGACTTCCAGGGCGAAGCTGACTACAATGCAATCTTTGACGGATACTATCACGAATCCTACTTCAAGTCAGCTCCGAACTTCGACCTCAGAATCGACGGAATCAAGCTCATCAACGAAGAATACTAAAATC
>CAZLTX010000063.1:0-5305 GCA_964562555.1 uncultured Oscillospiraceae bacterium | reverse complement strand
ATTGGTAATATATACGGAAAGAACAAGGAACAATGGAAAAGACTCATGCAGTAGAATTTAAGGGGATAACGAAGCGTTTCGGAAGCGTTGTCGCAAACGATGCGGTGGACTTGTATCTCGACAAGGGTGTTATCATGGCACTTTTGGGAGAAAACGGTTCGGGTAAGACAACACTGATGAATATGCTGGCAGGAATTTATTTCCCCGATGAAGGACAGATTTTGATAGACGGCAGAGAGGTGACGATTTCATCACCTAAAGATGCCTTCGATAACAAGATAGGAATGATACACCAGCATTTTAAGCTTGTCGATGTGTTTACGGCGGCTGAAAATATCGTGCTGGGCTTAGAAGAAAAGGGAAAGCTTGACCGCAAGGCAGTTTCCGCAAAAGTAAAAGAAATCAGTGAAAAATACGGGTTCGAAATCGATCCCGATAAGAAAATCTACGAGATGTCCGTTTCGGAGAAGCAGACCGTAGAAATCATAAAGGTATTATACAGAGGTGCGGATATACTGATTCTCGATGAACCGACCGCTGTTTTGACACCGCAGGAAACGAAAAAGCTCTTTGCGGTACTCAAAACCATGAAAGAGGACGGTAAGGCGATAATCATAATCACGCACAAGCTCAACGAGGTAATGGAAATTTCCGATGTAGTGGCGGTTCTGCGTAAGGGCGAACACATAGCAACAGTAAAGACTGCCGAAACCACGGAAAATGAGCTGACGGAAATGATGGTGGGACATAAGGTTTCACTGAACATAGACAGACCTGAGCCTGTTAATCCGCAGCCTCGTCTGACGATTGCAGGGCTGACCTGTCGTGACAGCGAGGGTGTGAACAAGCTTGACAATGTAGGCTTTATAGCCTATGGCGGCGAAATCCTCGGAATTGCAGGCATAGCGGGAAGCGGACAGAAGGAGCTGCTTGAAACGATAGCAGGTCTTCGCCATGTGACGAGCGGCTCTATTATCTACTCACCTGAGGGAAAGGCTCCCGAAGAGCTGGTAGGCAAAACACCTATGGAGATCAAAGAGGCAGGTGTAGCACTTGCATTCGTTCCGGAGGACAGACTGGGTATGGGTCTTGTCGGCGGCATGGGTATGACAGGAAATATGATGCTCCGTTCGTGGAACAAGGGCAGGGGTATCTTCATCGACCGTAAGGCTCCCGAAAAGCTTGCGGAGAGTGTTTTGGAAAATCTCCAGGTTAAAACTCCCGGCATTGAATATCCTGTACGCAAGCTGTCGGGCGGCAATGTACAGAAGGTGCTGGTAGGCCGTGAAATCGCATCGGCACCGTCGGTTTTGATGAGTGCATATGCGGTAAGAGGACTGGATATAAACACATCTTATACTATATATAATTTGATGACCGAGCAGAAGATGAAAGGCGTTGCGGTTATTTTCGTCGGAGAGGACCTCGATGTACTGCTCGAGCTTTGTGACAAAATTCTCGTGCTCTGCGACGGCAAGGTTTCGGGAATCGTAGATGCGAGAACGACCACCAAGGAAGAGGTCGGTATGCTTATGACACGAGTTGGCGGAAAGGAGGAAAACTAAATGAACGAGAAAACTCCTTTTATCAGACTGGCAAAGCGTGAGGATATGCCGAAGAAAAAGATTTGGGCGATCAGAGCTGCTGCCTTTGTCATTGCAATTCTTTTGGGCGGACTTGTGTTCATCATTGCGGGTGCAAATCCCGTTACCGCTTACGGAACGATTCTTTCGAGCTCACTCGGCAAGGCTACGGGAATCAGACAGGTAGTTAAGATTGCTGTTCCGCTTTTGGGAACGGCACTGGCACTGGCACCTTGCTTCGCAATGCGTTTTTGGAACATCGGCGGCGAGGGTCAGATTACGATGGGTGCGGTTGCGGCAAGCTTTTTTGCTTTGAACTTTGCTACATCTATTCCGTCACCTGTTCTGCTTCTTCTCATGGGTATTTTCTCCATGGTATTCGGAGCGATATGGGCAGGAATTCCCGCTGCGTTTAAGGCTCGCTGGGGCACAAACGAAACGCTCTTCACTTTGATGATGAACTATATCGCAATCGGTATCGTAGGCTGGCTCCAGGGCGGACCTTGGGAAGGCAAGCCCGGTTCGCAGATTATTCCGCTTTTCGATCAGGCGGCAGTGTTGCCTAAGGTTTTCGGAATTCACTGCGGCTGGATAATCGTGCTGCTGCTGACGGTGCTGATGTATGTATACATGAATTACACGAAACAGGGCTATGAGATTTCTGTTTTGGGTGAGTCAGAAAATACGGCAAGATATGCCGGTATGAATGTAACCAAGGTGACCTTGAGAACAGCCTGCATTTCGGGTGCGATTTGCGGTTTGGTAGGCTTCATGGTTTGCTCGGGTGCGAATATGACCTTATATGCAGATGTTGCGGGCGGCGTAGGCTTTACCGCCATCGTAGTAGCGTGGCTTGCACAGTTCAATCCGTTTGCAATGATAGCGATTTCGCTGCTGCTTGCAGTGCTTGACAAGGGTGCGAGCGGCTTGCAGACAAGCCTCAAGGTTCCTGCGTCCATTTCGGATATTATCACCGGAATCATACTGCTGTGTATGCTTGCGTGTGAATTCTTCATAAATTACAGAATTATCATTCGTGACCGTCACGAGAAGGAGGTGCACTAATGGACTTTAATATCATAGGTTTGATAAAAGCTGCTGTCCTGAACGGCACACCGCTTTTGTTCGGTACCTCGGGCGAAATTCTGACGGAAAAATCGGGCAACATGAACTTGGGCGTAGAGGGTCTGATGTTCATGGGCGGTGCATTCGGACTTTGCGGTGCATTCGTATACGGACAGATAGCCGGCGACAGTGCAAGCGGTGCTGTTGCTGTCATCATAGCTTTGCTGCTTTCATTTGCGGCAGGTGCAGTGGGCTCTCTGATTTTCAGCTTTTTGACTATTACGCTCAGAGCCAATCAGAATGTTACCGGTCTGGCACTCACGATTTTCGGTACGGGTGTGGGACAGTTCGTAGGTGAGCTGATGAGATTGAAGGTAGGCGGCAATGTAACGGTAAGCAATGCTCTTAAGGATGCGTTTGCGGATCCGATTTTGCCGGAATTTTTGCAGAACATTCCTGTCATCGGACCTATCCTGTTCAGCTACAACTTCTTCGTTTACCTTGGCTTTGCTATGGCTGTCGCTATGGCATACTTCATGAGCAAAACGAGATCCGGCTTGAACCTCTGTGCTGTGGGAGAATCTCCGGCAACGGCTGATGCTGCGGGTATCAATGTTACGAAATACAGATATTTGGCAACCGTAATCGGCGGCGGCATTTCTGCCATCGGCGGCATGGTTTATACGATGACGATTGCAGGCAGCGTTTGGAATCACAGCGGTCTGTCGGGCGAAGGCTGGGTAGCAGTGGCTCTGGTTATTTTCTGCCTGTGGAAGCCGCTGAACGCACTTTGGGGTTCGATTCTGTTCGGAGGACTTTTGATTCTCTACCTCAGACTTCCGATTCCGTTCCTGCCGACACAGATTTACAAGGTGGTTCCGTATATCGTTACGGCTATCGTGCTGATTGTCGTTTCCATGCGACAAAGACGAGAGGATCAGCCACCGCAGGGACTTGGACTGAACTATTTCCGTGAGGAAAGATAAAAATATTTGCAATAAAATTACTTACTTGAAAGGGCTTGAAACAATGGACAAATTTTTTAAGATTACAGAACACGGTTCGACGGTAAAGACTGAGATTATCGCAGGCTTTACGACTTTCTTTGCTATGGCATATATTATCTTCGTAAATCCTAATCAGGTTACGGGATTTACCGAGGGCTTGGATAATATTTGGAATGCAGTTTATGTTGCATCGATTTTGGTTGCAACGATCGGAACGCTTTTGATGGCGTTTTATGCGAGAATGCCTTTTGCACAGGCTTGCGGTATGGGTCTTAACTCGTTCTTCTTCGTAAGCTTCGTGCTGCCGCAGGTTATCAGCGGCGGCGACTGCGTGCAGGGCTATCAGGCAGGCCTGGTTATCATTTTGATTTCCGGTATCATCTTCCTGATTCTTTCTGTAACCGGTGCACGTCAGTATATCGCAAAGGCTATGCCGGACTGCCTCAAAAAAGCTATTCCGGCAGGTATCGGTCTGTTTATTACCTACATAGGCTTTCAGAATGTAGGCATCATTCAGACCAATCAATACACGCTGACACAATTTGTGGACATTCACGGTGCAATCAACGGTGAAGGCGGCATCATGACAGTTATGCCTGCACTTTTGGCACTGGTCGGCTTTTTGATTATCGTTATCTTAGGCAAGCTCAATGTCAAGGGTAATGTAATCCTCGGAATTCTGATTACAGCGGTGCTTTACTATGTAGTAAGCGGCACGGTGCCTTCGTTTGATATGGCACAGATCGGACAGTCCTTCGTGGACTTTAAGGAAATCGGTATCGTAGGCGTATTCAAGGCAGATTCATGGAGACATGCTTTCAGTCCTGAGTTCGTGGGCGGCGTATTCAGTGCAATCATGTACATAATCACATTCTGCCTGGTTGATATGTTCGACACCATCGGAACTCTGTACGGAACCGCATCACAGGCTGAGCTTTTGGACGAAAACGGCGACCCGATTAACCTCGATCAGTGTATGGCATGTGACTCCATCGCAACCGTTACAGGTGCGGTTTTGGGAACCTCCACATGTACTACCTTCGTTGAATCCGCATCGGGAGTTGCCGCAGGCGGAAGAACAGGCCTTACGGCACTGGTTACTGCATGCTGCTTCTTCGTATGCTTATTCCTTACACCGCTTGCAAGCATAGTTCCGGCATGTGCTACGGCTCCTGCACTGATTTATGTAGGCGTTTTGATGCTCGGCGGATTTAAGAATGTGGATATGTCAGATTTACAGTCAGCGGCACCTGCATTCCTTACCTTGATTATGATGCCTCTCACATATTCCATCGCAAACGGAATCGGTATCGGCTCCATCGCTTACACAATAATTGCTGTTTGCACAGGCAAATTCCAAAAGAAGGATATCATGGTTGCAGTCATCGGTGCTATGTTCTGCCTCAAGTTCATCTTCATTACCATGTAACGGAGAACAGACATCAGCAGGCAGTCTGACAGCAAAACGGCAGCGTGACGATTACGCTCGGACATTTGGCGAAGCGTGTACGCAAGCCTTAAGACGCAATTCTCTTTGAAACAAATATATTACCAATCGGGCTCGGAAGCACTTGGCTTTTCGAGCACGGCAAAACAGGCACTCTGCGGCGAAAGCATGCGAGTGCCTGATTTGCTTTTTGCAAGGAAGCG
>CAZLTX010000062.1:0-6932 GCA_964562555.1 uncultured Oscillospiraceae bacterium | reverse complement strand
CCTTTTAGGAGAATATAATATTTAGCGTAGGTTCCTGCGAGGGAAAGTCCACGCAGGGAAAACTTAATCTGTTTCAGGGCGAGGTGAAATTCCTCACCGGCGGTGACAGTCCGCGAACACCGAAAGGTGCCGATCAGGTGGAAATCCTGAACCGACGGTATAGTCCGGATGAGAGAAACAAAAGACTTGTGCGGCTTTGCATTTCAGCCTTTGCATTTTGCACTGCGATTTGCATGTGAGTACGCACGGGATTCGTATGTTGCTTTTTTGAGCCTTGATATTACAATCAAGGCTCTCGTTTTTTCACCTGACAGATTTCCAAATTACATCTTGGTAAAATGCATATTTTCACAAAGAGAATGTGCGAAACAGAAAGAGAGGAAACTGTAAAATGAACAATCTTAACACTCAGAGCAATCAAAAAATGAAGTCGGAAAGACTTGCGAAAATGGGAATGATGGCAGCACTCGCATGCGTTGTGGGTCTGGTTAGATTTCCGCTGATACCCGCAGTATCATTTTTGACCTATGACTTTGCGGATATTCCGGTATTTATCACGACCTTTGCTTTCGGACCTGCGGCAGGTCTTATGACGGTCACCGTAGTCAGTGCGATTCAGGCATTCCTGCTGGGCGGCGACAGCGTTTACGGCTTCATCATGCACATGATTTCATCGGGAACCTTCCTTTGTATAGCGGGTTTCATATACAGAAAGCATAAGACTAAGAAGGTAGCACTGATCTCACTCGTGCTTGCAACACTTGCAATGACTGCGGTAATGGGCTGTGCAAACTACATCATCACACCGTTTTACTACGGCGGAGAGGCTATGAGAGCAACAGTAGTAAGCCTGATGCCGCTGATACTTTTGTTCAATGTCATCAAGGGTGTATTAAATTCGTTGATTACTTTCGTTATATATAAGAGAATTTCAAGCTTCCTGCACGGCGAGGGCTTCCATGTGAAGAAAAAGCAGGAGGAATAAAAGTAAAGGCTAAGTAAAAAAGGTTCAGCAGAGGCTATGGAGAGCAAAACAGTTTATATCAAAAATGAATCGGAAACCGAGGCTTTCGGAATTGAGCTTGCCAAAACGCTTAATGCGGGCGATGTTGTGGCACTCATAGGTGATTTGGGTACGGGCAAGACAGCCCTT
The DNA here is from genome assembly GCA_964562555.1 of uncultured Oscillospiraceae bacterium. Lineage (GTDB taxonomy): Bacteria > Bacillota > Clostridia > Peptostreptococcales > Anaerovoracaceae > CAG-238. The sequence continues at coordinate 5,779 of CAZLTX010000062.1, read as the reverse complement.
ACCCGTTATATTGCCAAGGGCTTGGGCATCAGTGAACGCATAAACAGTCCGACCTTTACCATCGTCAAGGAATATGCGGAGGGCAGACTTCCGCTTTATCATTTCGATGTGTACAGGGTCAGCGATGCGGACGAGCTTTTCAATATCGGAATAGACGACTATTTCTTCGGAAACGGTGTCTGCGTCGTGGAGTGGGCGGATCTCATCTCGGATATACTTCCGGAAAACACGAAATATATCAATATCGAGTATGGCGAAAGCGAAGGAGAGAGGATATATAAATGTACATTTTAGCTATAGAAACAACAGGAGCGGAAGGCTCGGTCGCCTTGCTTCAGACGATACATGATGAAGCCGTAAACGGGGAAAAAGGCGATGAAAGCGAGAAAAAACAATACAGAGAGAGGATTACGGAAAGAAAAATCAAGGGGCAGATGAGCCACCTTCGAGAGCTTATTCCGTCAATCGAGGCTGTTTTGCTGCTCAGTGGCACATCTAAGGAAGAAATCACGCACATAGCCGTTTCCGTGGGTCCGGGCTCGTTCACAGGTATTCGTATCGGAGTATCGACCGCACGAGCACTCTCGCAGGCAATGGGACTTGAAACGGCTATAAGCGTTCCCACACTCCAAGGCTTTCTGTATAAGGAAGAGGCAGAAAGAGCAAAGGCAGAGGGAAAGGTCTGCTGTGCCGTTATAAATGCACGCAGGGGACAGGTCTACGGAATGATAGACGGCTATCTTGCCGACGGTCCGTATATGATGGCTGAGGTGCTTGAGCTGATTAAGAACGAGGTTTTCGCAGACGGAAAGCAGGTGATTTTCTTCGGTGACGGCGTTGACGCATACGAGGATATGATACATGAGGCACTCGACGGCTTCGGAGAATATGAGCTTGCGGACAAGGAATACAGATATCAAGAGGCATATGCGGTCGCAAGATATGCGGCTGCCAATGCACAGGTGCAGAGCGTCGGCTTGGCAGAGCTGCTGCCTGACTATATGAGAAAGGCAGAGGCGGAGCAGAAGCTTGAGGCGGGACAGCTGCCGATATGCAGAGGCCCGAAACAGGAGTAGATATAATGGAAGGTCAGAGCGAGCTTATCGTAAGACAGGCGACGGGAGAGGACGCGGCACAGATAGCCGAAGTCGAGAAACAGTGCTTTGCTGTTCCGTGGAGCTATGAGTCGCTGCATCACGATATAACAGAAAACAAAAGAGCTTTATATATCACGGCAGAGGCGGACGGAAAAATCTGCGGCTATGTGGGAGTTTGGAAGATTTTAGACGAGGGGCATATAACAAATGTTGCCGTGGCACCCGAATACAGGCGGCGGCACATAGCGAGTGCAATGCTCGGAGTGCTGCTTGAGGTGCTTGCGGCCAACGCTGTGAACAGCTGCACGCTTGAGGTCAGAGCAGGCAATGAGGCGGCGAAAGCACTCTACCGCAGCTTCGGCTTTGCGGAGGCAGGCATACGCAAGGGGTATTATGAGGATAACGGCGAAGATGCCATAATTATGTGGAAGGAAGAAATATGAAGGACGGAAGATTTTTGACATTGGCTTTCGAAACGAGCTGCGACGAAACGGCAGCGGCGGTTTTGGCAGACGGCAGAACCGTGCTTTCCAATGTGATTTCATCTCAGATAGATATTTTTAAGAATTACGGCGGAGTAGTGCCGGAAATAGCCTCGAGGCATCACCTTGAGAACATAAACGGTGTGCTGGCCGAGGCACTGAAAGACGCAAATGTGACGCTCGACGATATAGATTTGATAGGCGTGACAAACGGCCCCGGGCTGATAGGAGCACTTTTGATGGGCGTGGCTACGGCGAAATCCCTTGCTTTTGCGAAGAATATTCCGCTCGTCGGAGTTCATCATCTGATGGGACATATCAGTGCCAATTTCATCGAGTATCCGGAGCTGGAGCCGCCGTTCATGGCACTCATAACAAGCGGCGGACATACGGAAATCGTAGATGTGAAGAGCTATACAGAGTGTGAAATCCTCGGCGGAACCAGAGATGATGCTGTCGGTGAGGCATACGACAAGGTGGCAAGAGTGCTCGGACTCGGCTATCCGGGAGGTCCTAAGATAGATAAAATCGCTAAAGAGGGAAATCCCGAGGCGATTCATTTTAAGCGTGTATATTTGGAAAAGGACAGCTTTGATTTCAGCTTCAGCGGGCTGAAAACAGCGGTTCTGAATTATATAAATCAGGAAAAGCAGGCAGGAAGAGAGCTAAACAGAGCAGACATTGCGGCAAGCTTCCAGCAGGCGGTTATGGACGTTATCACAGAAAAATCCGTTGCTGCCGTTAAGCAGAGAGGTGAAAACAGGCTCGTTTTGGCAGGCGGCGTGGCTGCTAATTCCAAGCTCAGACAGATGCTGGGCGAGGCGTGCAAGGCAAACGGAATCGAGCTGTACAGACCCGCAATCGAATTATGTACGGACAACGCAGCGATGATCGGAGCCGCAGCATATTATAAATACAGGAGTAAAGGGGCAGACGGACTGGATCTCGATGCCTATGCAAGTATGAAATTATGATCGTATTATCGGCAAACAATCTGACAAAGACATACGGAACCGATGTCATCATAGAAAAGGTAAGCTTTCATCTCAACGAGGGCGATAAGGTCGGAATAATCGGCAGAAACGGAGCGGGCAAAACCACGCTTATGAACATGCTGACCGGCGAGCTTTCGTGCGACGAGGGCGAGTTTTTCGTGTCACAAAACACGAGAGTGGGTTATCTCAAGCAGCGTGACAATTTCGACAGCGACCGCAGCGTTATAGAGGAAATACAGGCTATTTTTTCAAAGCTGCACGACATGGAAAACGAAATTGCAGAGCTGTCGGACAAGGTGGCAGCAAATCCGCACGACACAAGACTGATAGAGCGGCTTGACGAGCTGCAGCATCGTTTTGAAAGAGAGGGCGGCTATACCTACCGCTCGGAAATCATCGGAATTTTGAATTCGATGGCATTTGACGAGAGCTTTTACGATAAGAAAATATCGTCACTTTCGGGAGGAGAGAGAACCAGGCTGGCACTTGCGGCACTTTTGCTCGAAAAGCCGGACATCTTGCTCTTGGACGAGCCAACGAACCATCTGGACATAGGCACACTCAAGTGGCTGGAGCAATATATCGCAGCCTACAGGGGCACGGTAATGATCGTTTCGCATGACAGATATTTTCTGGATCAGACGGTAAACCGCATTTTTGAGGTCGAAAGACATAAGCTCTACTGCTATGAGGGCAAATACAGCGATTATGCCGCACAGAAAAAGCTCAGGAGAGAAACTGAGCTTAGGGCATACAACAATCAGCAGAGAGAAATCGCAAGGCAGGAGGAGATGATAAGACGCATGAAGCAGAGGGGCACAGAGCACCTTGCAAAGCGTGCGGCATCTCGTGAAAAACGCCTTGATATGATAGAGAGAATAGAGCGGCCGGAGAGCGAAATCGGCAAGATGAAGATACACTTCAAGCAGAATTTCCAATCGGGCGGCGATGTAATTATGGCAGAGGGGCTCGAAAAAAACTTCGGTTGGGGTGAAAACCGAAAGGAGCTGTTTCGAAATGTTGACCTCGACATCAAGAGAGGCGAGAAAATATGTATAGTAGGACCTAACGGAGTAGGAAAGACTACGCTGCTCAGAGTGCTGCTCGGTGAGCTTGAGCCGACAGAGGGCTACTTGAAGATAGGGCATAATGTGGCATTCGGCTACTATGACCAGGGGCAGCTTTTGCTCAATGACAGCAACACCGTGCTTGAAGAGCTAAAAGAGTCCTACAGACTGTACACGGATACCGAAATGCGTTCGATTTTGGGACGTTTTCTTTTTCATGGAGATGATGTTTTCCTTTCCGTGGGAAGTCTTTCGGGCGGTGAAAAGGCAAGGCTTTCGCTTTTGAAGCTGATGCTGTCGGGTGCGAACACGCTGATACTCGACGAGCCTACGAACCACCTCGACATAGAATCCAAGGAGGTATTCGAGGAGGCTCTTTTGGAGTTTCCGGGCACTGTCATCGTTGTTTCGCACGACAGATACTTTTTGCAGAGAATACCGACGAGAATACTTGAGCTGACACATGACGGAGCGGTAGAGTATCTCGGCAAATATGACTATTATCTTGAAAAGAAAGCACAGGTGGCATCGGGCAAGCAATACCTGAGCAATATGCAGAAGTCCGCTGCGGGTCGGCAGCAAGCTGCCGACGCCGCCTCAGGCAGCCGCTCTGCGGTGCCTGAGACAACTGCGGGCACAGCCGCAGCAGAGCCCGCAGTTTCCGCAGCGGAGCAAAGACGACTGAACAAGGAAAAGGAGGCGGAGGAACGCCGCCGCCAACGCCTGTCCGAAAAGCTCGAGCAGGAAATCACCGAGCTTGAGGAGCGAATAGCGGAGCTTGAGCGAGAGCTGTGCAGCCCCGAAAACATGACGGACTACGAGCTTTTGGGGCGGCTTTCCGCAGAGCGTGACGAAAGCACAGCAAGGCTTACGGAGGCATACGAGCAGTGGGAGGCAGTTCAGTAAAGCACGACAAGCTGCGGTTTGCAAGGCGTGCGGCAGTTGAGCCGTACATATACCGCATATATATGGAAAAAAAGACATAAAAAAGCCTTGCAATACACAGAAAAAGTCTTTATAATATTTGATAGTAATTTTTAATATGTAGGAAATTTCAAAAGAAGTTTCCGAAACGTTACTAAACAGAATGGAGGCTGTTTTTATGATTTTTGATAAGATTAAAGACATCATCATCGACCAGTTACAGGTTGAGGAATCCGATGTCGCTATGGACACGAATTTAATGAAGGATCTCTCTGCTGACTCACTTGACGCAGTTGAGATTATCATGGCTATCGAAGACGAATTCGGAATCGAAATCCCTGACGAAGATGCTGAAACAATTCAGACTGTCGGAGATTTGGTTAAGTATGTTGAAGAAAACAAATAATCGAAAGACAGATTTCGGAACAGGCAGGTGTGAAAGATGAGAGAAAAACAGATATCCAAAGCGGTAATTAAGAGATTGCCTCGATACAGAAGATATCTGAGGGAATTGCAGAAAAAGGGGATAGAAAAAATATCCTCAAAAGACTTGAGCAAGCTTATAGGGTATACGGCATCACAGATAAGACAGGATCTTAATAATTTCGGCGGCTTCGGACAGCAGGGCTACGGCTACAGCGTAAGCAATCTGCATGAAGAAATCGGTGCAATTCTCGGCTTGGATAAGGAATATAAGATTGTAATCGTCGGATACGGCAGACTCGGTCAGGCGATGGCAAGCTATATTGCAAACAACGAGGGAAACTTTCATATCTGCGGTATATTCGATGTAAAGCAGATTATTCAAGATGTGGAATTCAAGGATGCACAGATAATGACCTGCGGCTCGCTTGCGGGCTTCATCGAAAAGGAACATGTTGACATAGCGGTTATAACCGTCCCTGCCGAAAAAGCACAGCTCGTAGCCGACACGGTTGCGGGAGCCGGCGTAAAGGGTATATGGAACTTCACAGCCGTAGATCTTGATTTACCCGAAGATGTGGCAGTGGAAAACGTACATGTCAGCGACAGTCTGCATGCTCTTGCTTACTATATGCAGGACGCATAATAGCGACACGCAAAAAAATCAAAAAAACTATATAAAAAAGCAACCGTTTCAAGCGAAACGGTTGTTTTTTTACTTAATCTAAGTATCGAATTAGCCTTCTACCGGAGCATCTACCGGGCAAGCATCTGCACATGAACCGCAGTCG
>CAZLTX010000061.1:5918-7028 GCA_964562555.1 uncultured Oscillospiraceae bacterium | reverse complement strand
GCAAGCGGAAGCAGAAACGGTATCGCACGCAGCAGCCTGTTTCTCGTCTTACGGCAAAGCAGATACTGCAATGAAAACAGAAAAATGACAGTTACTGCTATAATCACATAAATCGTATAATCCGTTCCGTTGAACATAAACATACTTTTTTCCTCCCGTCATATTCCTGTGTATACACATGTGCATATTCATGCATTATTAATCAAGCAAAGCCTTCAGCTCCTCTAAAATTCCGAACGCCTTTGACGGCGTGATTTCCATTAAATCCAGCTTACGCAGCTTTTCTATTACAGGATTAGGTGCAAAGGAAAACATCGAAAGCTGTTCTTCGCAAGCCTCGGACAGCTTGGAGCCGCTGCCTGCCGAAGCAGGCTCGGATACATGAGATGCTGTACCTTCCGCCACCGCCTTTGAGCTTCCGTCTTCAAGCTCGCTCAGCTTGCTTTCCGCCCTGTGCAGCAAGCTGTTTGGTATACCTGCGAGTCTTGCCACATGTATACCGTAGCTGCGGCTTGCGGAGCCTTCCACTATTTTGTGCAGGAAAACGATATTTCCGTTTTCCTCGGCAACATCTACATTCAGATTTTTCACTCCGAAGCTTTCGCTTTCCAATGCGGTCAGCTCGTGGTAATGTGTCGCAAAGAGCGTTCTTATATGCGTATTTTCGTTGCAAAGATACTCTACAGCCGCCCATGCGATTGAAAGTCCGTCGTAGGTGCTCGTACCTCTGCCTATTTCGTCGAGTATAATAAGGCTGCGTTCCTTTGCATTGTTGAGTATATACGAAAGCTCGCTCATTTCGACAAAAAATGTCGATTGCCCCTGTGCCAGATTGTCCGAGGCTCCTATTCGTGTAAAAATTCTGTCGCATACACCGATATGAGCACGCTCGCAAGGCACAAAGCAGCCTGCCTGTGCCATAAGAACTATCAATGCGGTCTGCCTCATATATGTGGACTTACCTGCCATATTCGGGCCGGTAATCAAAAGCATACTCGTTTCCTTGTTATTCAGATATGTGTCGTTGGAAACAAAGAGCCCGTCTGATACGGTCTGCTCGATAACAGGGTGTCTGCCCTTTACTATTTCAAGCTCAAGAGAGTCGTCAAC
>CAZLTX010000061.1:0-5818 GCA_964562555.1 uncultured Oscillospiraceae bacterium | reverse complement strand
GGAGTGATAAATCTCTCCGCATTGGCAAGTGTCTGCTTGCGGATATAGTTTTCCGGAATAAGGTCAAAATACGATTTGGTAATCTCAATGTAGTAGCCGAAAACACGGTTATAGCCAACCTTGAGATTTTTGATGCCTGTCCTTTCTCTCTCCGTTGCCTCCAAGCTCGAAATCCAAGCTTTGCCGTCCTTGATGGAGAACTTCAGCTTATCAAGCTCATCGGAATACCCGGCTTTGATCAGACCGCCCTCTTTGACGGTAAACGGAGGCTCGTCACATACCGCACGCTCTATCAGCTCAGCGACATAGCTGAGGTCGGCGATAGACTCATTTATCCTTCTCAATGCCTCGGAGTGCATAACGCCTAAATCCGACTTGAGCTCCGGCAATACGGCAAGTGAATTTTTGAGGGCAATCAAGTCCTTTCCGTTCGCACTTCCGCAGGCAATTCTGCCTGTCAGACGCTCAAAATCGTAAATCTGCTTAAGGTTTTCTTTTATGTTGTTTCTGACTATCAGCTCGTTATACAGCTCTTCCACGCCGTCAAGTCTGAGATTGATTTCCGCCGCATTATTGAGAGGCTCACGCAGCCAACGCCTAAGCTTTCGTGAACCCATTGCTGTGTGGGTCTTGTCCAAAATCCCAAGGAGTGAACCCTGAACCCTTTTTTCATAAAGCGTTTCCGTGATTTCGAGATTTCTTATCGTCGCCTTGTCGAGTGCCATATGCGTACCGATTTCATACTGCTCGATTCGTGTCAGATGCTTCAGGCTCTGTTTCTGTGTTTCAAGCAGATAGCTCAGCAGTGAGCCGAGTGCGGACACTGCATGTGGTCTGAAATCCAGCCCCAAACCCGTAAGTGAAATACAGTTAAACTGAGCCTTGACTGCCTCGGCACAGCCTTTTTCGGAAAAATACACATCACTGAGTATATTTATGTATGCACCTGTTATATTTTTGATTTCTTCTGTCGGATATTCTTCTGAAAAAGTCTGAGATATGAGGATTTCACTCGCTTTTATCTTTACCAGCTCATTTACGATAACATTATATATGTCAACTCCGCTGTATTCTGTCAGATAAAGCTGCCCCGTGGAAATATCGCAGTATGCAATCGACATAGTATCATTACATGCGTAAACAGCCGCAAGATAGTTGTTTTCCTTTTCGGAAAGCATGCTCTGTGCGGTTATCGTTCCGGGGGTCACCACCTGAATGACCTCTCTTTTTACTATTCCCTTTGCCTGTGCTGGATCCTCGGTCTGTTCGCAAATTGCGACCTTGTAACCTTTTTCGACAAGCTTGGCGATATAGCTTTCAGCCGCATGGAAAGGCACTCCGCACATCGGAGCTCTTTCCTCCTGTCCGCAGCTTTTGCCTGTCAATGTCAGTTCAAGCTCTTTCGATGCCAGCTTCGCATCATCGAAAAACATTTCATAGAAATCCCCGAGCCTAAAAAACAGAATACAATCCTTATACTGTTCCTTAATGTCTAAATATTGCTGCATCATTGGGGATATTTTCATACAAAACTCCTTTTTTGTCAATGAGTGCATGGAAATCCCGCTTTGGCGAAATTTCTGCATGCACTCAAAATTTACATTATATTATTCAGTCTATTCAGTCGCTGCGGTATCTTCTGCGGCTTATTTTCTTGCGTTGTAAGCCTTGATACCTTCCTTGATGATATTGATGCCGGCCTTCATGTCTTCAGCCTTTAATACATATGCGATACGAATATCGGACTGTCCTACGCCCGGAGTGCCGTAGAAGCCGCCTGCCGGTGCGAACATACAGGTTTCGCCGTCAACATCAAACTCTGTCAGCAGGAACATAAGGAAATCCTCCGCATTGTCAACAGGGAGCTGGCATGTAATGTAGAATGCACCCTCCGGAACACCGTACTTGATGCCTTCGATTTCGTTGAGAGCCTCAACGGAAACATTTCTTCTGTGCTCATATTCCTTCTTGATATCGTTGAAATATGCAGGATCAAGGTTGTAAAGTGCAGCAGAGCCTACCTGGTCTAATGTAGGTACGCAAAGTCTTGCCTGGCAGATCTTCATGAGGTTGCCCATGAGCTCCTGATTCTTGCAGGCGATGGAACCGATTCTTGCACCGCATGCGGAAAATCTCTTGGAAACAGAGTCAACGATGATTACATTCTGTTCTGCCTCTTTATATGTACCGAACGAGGACATTTCCTTGCCGTCGTAAACGAATTCTCTGTATACTTCGTCGCAGATGAGGAAAAGGTCATTCTTAACTACGATGTCAATGATAAGATCCATCTCTTCCTTTGTGAGAACCTTACCTGTAGGGTTGCCCGGGTTGATGATAGCGATAGCTTTAGTCTTAGGAGTGATTACGCCCTCGATCTTTTCTCTTACGGCATACTGATAACCGTCATCAGCTGTTGTTGGGATTGCAACGAGCTCGCCGCCTGCAGCCTTGATAAAGGTCTTGTAGTTGGTGTAGAAAGGCTCAGCCATGATAACCTCATCACCCTCGTCGAGGATACCTGTGAAAATCATGGATAAAGCTTCGGAACCGCCGTTTGTAATCAAAATGTCTTTGTTTTCGAATGTGATGCCGATTCTCTTATAGTAGCCTATCAGAGCCTCGATGAGTGATTTTTCACCCTGTGAGTTAGCATATGCAAGGACTTCCTGATCGAAATTCTTAACTGCATCAAAGAATGCTCTCGGTGTTTTGATATCAGGCTGACCGATATTCAATCCATAAACTTTTTTACCTGCAGCTCTTGCAGCATCGGCATAAGGAACGAACTTTCTGATCGGAGAAAGCTCCATAGCTTGGATCTTGTTTGATAATTTCATTTTGATCTCCTCTTTTCTTTTTTACATCTTTTATTGATTCTTTTGATTTATTTTTCTAACTCCTCATGGGAGGCGTTGACGATAGATGAAATATCCTCGGATGTCAGCATTTTTGCATCATCGGATTTTTTTGTCAGATACAGCAGGTATTCTATATTGCCCTTAGCACCTGTCACGGGACTGTATGTAAGCCCTGTCGGGAAAAGCTGATTGTCCATACCATATTGTACCACATTTTTTATAACTTCCTCATGGATTTTTTTATCTCTGACTATTCCTTTTTTGCCTACCTGCTCTCTTCCTGCCTCAAACTGAGGTTTAACCAGGCACACCAGGGTTCCGTCCGTTCCCAAAAGCTGTGACGCAACCGGAAAAACCAGCTTGAGCGAGATAAAAGATACATCTATGCTGATAAAATTAACGGCATCTTCTATTAGTGCAAAATCCAGATAACGAATATTGCATTTTTCCATGTTGACAACACGAGGATCTATTCTGAGCTTATAATCGAGCTGTCCGTAACCCACATCTACCGCATAGACCTTGCGTGCTCCGTTTTGCAGCATACAGTCGGTAAAGCCGCCCGTTGACGCTCCTATATCCATACATACCGCATCGTTCAAGCTGATGGGCCAAAGCTTCATCGATTTTTCAAGCTTCAGACCGCCTCGGCTCACATACGGACATATATTCTCCCTAACGACGATTTCGGCGGTTTCATCGACCATATTGCCTGCCTTATCGCTCTTTTGACCGTCAACATAGACTATTCCTGCCATTATTGAGGCCTTTGCTCTCTCACGAGAGCTGTAAAAGCCCTTTTTTACAAGTAAAACATCAAGCCTTTCTTTCAAGCTCTTCACATATCCTTTCTGCTATCTTTTCCGCTGTCAGACCGTATTTATCCGTCAGCTCATCAAAGCTTCCCTGCTCGATAAAGCTGTCCGGCCAGCCGAAACACATAAACTTATATTCATCTCCGCAGGCACAGCGAAGGCTTTCGCCGAAGCCGCCTTTGATAACATTATCCTCGACGGTAACAATCGTCCTGCCCTTAAACGGTGTCATTGCCTGAATCGAGCTTTCAATCGGTTTGATGATATTAACATCTTGATAATGTGCGTGTATTCCTTTGCTTACAAGAAGTCTGTAAAGCTCTCTTGCGGTTTCTGCCATTTTGCCCACACCGAGAATCTCAATGCGATCTTCAAGCTGTTGTTCCTCTTTCGGAACTCCGTTTCCGTAATACATCAGCGACGGAACCTCGCTCTCGTGCTCAAGGCTTACTTCACCTCGAGGATAACGAATGGCACAAGGTCCGCATGAAACCTCCATGGCATAATCCATAGACTCCTTAAGCATTTCGTCCGATGTCGGTGCCAAAACACTCATATTAGGCATAGGATTGAGATAGCTCAGGTCAAACACTCCGTGGTGTGTTTCTCCGTCTGCTCCTACTATTCCCGCTCTGTCGATCATAAATGTAACGGGCAGATTTTGCATACATACATCGTGGAGTATCTGATCGTATGCTCTCTGCAAAAATGATGAATATATGCACACAAAGGGTTTCATTCCCTCTCTCGCAAGACCTGCCGCAAAGGTTACGGCATGCTGCTCTGCGATTCCCACATCGAAAAATCTGTCGGGGAATTCTGCAGCAAAGCCTCCGAGTCCCGTCGCATCGCCCATGGCTGCCGTGATTGCAACAATCCTGTCATCTTTTCGTGCAAGCTCTGTAAGATAATCCCCCATGAGCTTGGAATATGTCGGCTTGTCATGCTTTTTGAGCACCTCGCCCGTTTCCGGGTCGAAAGGCTCTATTCCGTGGAATTTGCCCGGTGCTTTTTCCGCATTTTTATAGCCTCTGCCTTTTTGTGTTATAGCATGGATAATTACAGGCTCGTTCAGGTTCTTGGCTCTGCCGAAAACCTCTGTAAGCTTCGGAATATCGTGTCCGTCCACAGGTCCAAAATATGTGAAGCCGAGCTCTTCGAAAAGTACACCGCCGTAATCCATAATCGAATATTTAATATCGTTCTTTATATCCGCCAGTCCTCGTGCGATTCCCTGTCCCACGCTTGGGATAGCTGCCACACGGTTTTTTATAAAGTTTTTCGCACTCAGATAACCTTTTGAGGTTCTGAGCGAATCCAAATGCTCGGAAATTCCTCCTATATTTGGAGAAATCGACATGCCGTTGTCGTTGAGTACGACTATGACCTTGGACTTAGATGCACCGATGTTGTTCAGTGCCTCGAACGCCATACCGCCTGTCAGCGAGCCGTCACCGATTACCGCTATAACCTCGTGCTTTTCACCCTTCAAATCTCTTGCGGCAGCCATACCTGCTGCAGCCGAAATTGAGGTCGTGCTGTGACCTGTATTGAAACAGTCATATGGGCTTTCGTTTGTCTTGGGAAAGCCGCTGAGCCCGCCGAACTGTCTGAGCGTAGCGAAATCCTTGGCTCTGCCTGTCAATATCTTGTGTACATAGGACTGATGTCCCACATCCCAAATTATGCGGTCGTTGGGGCAGTCGAACACCTTGTGCAGTGCGATCGTCAGCTCCACGACACCTAAATTTGATGCCAGATGTCCCCCTGTCTTTGAAACATTGTCTATCAGGAACTCTCTGATAGAATATGTGAGCAGCTCAAGCTCATTATCCGTCATCGTTTTAAGCTCCTTGGGGAAATCATATGAACATAAATTGTCTTTCATTTAATAAAACCTGTTTTCTCTATTTTCTTATATTTTATTCTTGACCTTATATAGCTTTACTATTTTCGTCTGTCTTTCAAATCCAAAACCAAATCTCTGAAAAATTCGGCATTGTCATAGTATTCAGCAATAGCCTCAACAGCATTGTCCGTAAGCTGAGTAAGACGTGCCTGTGCTGCCTCAAGTCCGTTTATCGAGGTATAGGTCGTCTTGTTTTTCTTCTTGTCGGAGCCTATGCCCTTGCCGAGCTCCTC
>CAZLTX010000060.1:2944-7045 GCA_964562555.1 uncultured Oscillospiraceae bacterium | reverse complement strand
TTTTTACTCACATTTAACAGAATTGCGGTTTCAGACTTAACATTCATATCGTATACTAAAAGCGTAAAAAGGAAAATATAGTATATGGAAGGCTCGATGAGGCAGCTTTCCGAGAAATGGAGGAAAAAATGAAAATCACAAAGAAAACAGAAGGAAAAAAATTAACAGCATTAGTACTTAGTGCAGTCATGGCAGTGACACTTATGGCAGGCTGCGGCGGAAACGACGACAGCTCGGCAGAAAACGGCAGCACGCCTATTTCGGTAATTGCAAGAGAAGACGGCTCCGGAACACGAGGAGCATTCAACGAACTGATGGGCGTTACGGTAGATGATGTGGATAACACCACTCCGTCAGCGGAAATTTCGCAGAGCACGGCAGTTGTTATTACGACCGTTGCGGGAAATCCGAATGCGATAGGATATATTTCGCTCGGCTCACTCAACGACAGTGTAAAGGCAGTACAGGTTGACGGCATGGCGGCAAGCGTTGAAAACATTATGAACGGAAGCTATGCGGCGGCAAGACCGTTCCTGGCTTTGAGCAAGGGTGAGCTTTCACCGTTGGCAGAGGATTTCATGCGTTTCGTAGGCAGTAAGGAAGGACAGAAAATCGTGCAGGAAGAGGGTTACATTACGGTAGATGAAAACGCAGCATCATATGAAGCGGCAGCAGACAAGATGAGCGGCAAAATTGTAGTGGCAGGTTCAACCTCGGTAGCACCGCTTATGCAAAAGCTTGCAGACGCATACAAGGCACTTTACAGCGATGTAAGCATTGAAATTCAGCAGACCGGCTCCGGTGCAGGCATCATCAGCACTATCGAGGGAGCATGCGACATCGGTATGTCCTCAAGAGAGCTTAAGCCTGAGGAGGAAGCCGAGGGTGTCAAGGCAAGTAAGATTGCGATGGACGGTATAGCTGTTATCGTAAACGTCGAAAATCAAACTGAAAACCTCACGAGCGAGCAGGTTCGTCAAATCTTCACCGGTGAGCTTACAGACTGGTCGGAAGTAAAATAGGAAAGTAAAAATGACGGAATTAAAGGCAGAAAGAAGGAGGATTGGCATGAGGCGATATTCGGAAGCCGTAATGCGGGTGGTATTTCTGATGGCGGCTGCGGTGTCCGTGCTGGCGGTGCTGACAATTTGCTGGTTCCTGTTTTCGGAGGGAGTTCCGACTATAGGGAAAATCGGATTTTGGGACTTTATCAGCGGAACGGTTTGGAAACCTCTCGAAGAAAAGTTCGGTATATTTCCGATGATAGTAGGAAGCTGCTATGTGACGGCGGGAGCCATCGCGATAGGCGTTCCGGTGGGGCTGCTATGTGCGATATATCTGGCGAAATTCTGTCCGAAAAGACTGTACCGCATTTTGAAGCCGGCGGTGGAGCTTTTGGCAGGTATTCCGTCGATAGTATACGGATTTTTCGGACTGATGGTAATAGTGCCTGTCGTGCAGGAGCTGACAGGGACAGGCGGCAAGGGCGTTCTTACTGCATCAATAGTGCTGGGTATCATGATTTTGCCGACGATAATCAGCGTTTCCGAGGCTGCGATTCGCAGCGTGCCTGACAGCTATTATGAGGGAGCGTTGGCTCTGGGAGCCACGCATGAATGCAGCGTATTTTTCACGCTGCTGCCCGCTGCAAAGTCGGGAATCATGGCAGGCATAATTCTCGGCATAGGCAGGGCGATAGGCGAAACCATGGCAGTGACGATGGTAGCAGGGAATCAGGCGGTTTTACCGAGCGGACTTACATCGGGGGTCAGAACCATGACCGCAAACATCGTTTTGGAAATGGGATATGCGGCGAAAGGAATGCACAGAGATGCACTGATAGCAACGGCAGTGGTGCTGTTTGTGTTCATCCTGCTGATAAACATCTGCTTTTCGCTGATAAAAAGAGGTGATAAATAATGACAAAGCATCCGCTTTCATTTATACTTCGCTGTTTTGTCTGTTTGGGAGCATTTCTGACGGCGGCGGTGGTGGTATTCGTCATAGGCTATATACTTTGGCATGGAGTGCCGAATTTGACCATGCCGGGACTGTTCGCATGGGAATACAACGGAGAAAACCAGTCGATGACACCGGCGATTATAAACACATTGCTTATGGTGGTGCTGACCCTGCTTTTGGCAGTGCCGATCGGCGTGTCGGCAGCGATATATTTGGTTGAATATTCGAAAAAGGGCAGCAGGATAGTCAAGCTCATCAGACTGGCAGCCGAAACCCTGTCGGGAATTCCGTCAATCGTATACGGACTCTTCGGCTTTCTGGTATTTGTTATAAGCCTCGGCTGGAGCTATACGCTGCTGGCGGGAGTTATAACGATGGCTATAATGATTTTGCCGCTCATCATAAGGACTACGGAGGAGGCTCTGATGACGGTGCCGAACTCCTTCCGTGAGGGGAGCTTCGGACTGGGTGCGGGCAAGCTCAGGACGGTTTTTCGCATAGTGCTGCCGACAGCCATGCCGGGAATTTTGGCAGGCATGATTTTGGCGGTGGGAAGAATCGTAGGCGAGTCTGCGGCATTGATTTTCACCTCGGGAACCAATCCGGTCGTGGCAACGAGCCTGTTTTCATCAGCCAGCACACTTTCGGTACATCTGTACGCTTTGCTGAACGAGGGACTTTATACCGAGCAGGCATATGCGGTGGCAACGGTGCTGCTGTTTCTGGTGGTAGGAATCAATGCACTGTCTAGCTATGTTGCGAAAAGGCTGACTGCAAAATAGTGCCTGCGTTACCGCAGTGTGCGAAAGGAGGAAAACGAATACATGTTAAAAGCTGAAAAAAACTACAAGATGACGATGCACGATATGAACCTGTACTACGGGAGCTTTCATGCGTTAAAAGATATAAATTTGGATATTTCGGCAAACGAGATAACCGCCTTCATCGGGCCGTCGGGCTGCGGCAAGTCCACACTTCTCAAATCGCTCAACCGCATGAACGATTTGGTGGAGGGCTGTAAGATAAGCGGAGATATACGGCTGGACGGTGAAAATATATATAACGGAATGGACGTAAATCTGCTGAGAAAGCGGGTTGGAATGGTGTTCCAAAAGCCGAATCCTTTCCCGATGAGTATTTACGACAATATTGCTTACGGACCTAGGACACACGGTATCAGGCAAAGAGCAGCCTTGGACGAAATCGTGGAAAAGTCCCTGCGAGGTGCGGCGATTTGGGACGAGGTCAAGGATCGCCTTAAATCAAGTGCTTTGGGACTGTCGGGCGGACAACAGCAGCGTTTGTGCATAGCAAGGGCACTGGCTGTCGAGCCGGAGGTACTTCTGATGGACGAACCGACCTCGGCACTCGACCCGATATCCACCTCGAAAATCGAGGAGCTGGCAGAGGAATTGAAAGAAAAATACACGATAATCATGGTTACGCACAACATGCAGCAGGCAAGCCGAATTTCGGACAGAACGGCATTCTTCCTGCTCGGTGAAATCGTGGAGTTCGGCGAAACGGAGCAGATTTTTGCGATGCCCCGTGACAAGAGAACAGAAGATTACATTACAGGGAGGTTTGGCTGATATGAGAAGCAGATTCGATATGGAATTGGAAAAACTGAATACCGAGCTGATTCGTATGGGGGCACTTTGTGAAGATGCCATGGAGTATGCTGTCAGAGCCGTTTTTGAAGAAGACAATTCGCTCGTGGAGCGTGCTGAGGAGGCTGAACGGGAAATCGACCGCATGGAGCGAAATATCGAAACGCTTTGCATGAGGCTTTTGCTCAGACAGCAGCCGGTTGCAAAGGATTTGCGTATGATTTCCTCCGCACTCAAAATGATTTCGGATATGGAGCGTATCGGAGATCAAGCGGCGGACATAGCGGAAATTGTTCAGTATATGGACGAGGGTGAAATACCGAATCCGCATCATCTGAAAAATATGTCGGCTTTCGCCTCGTCGATGCTCAGTGCGAGCATTAACGCTTTCGTGCAGAAGGATGAAGAGGCGGCACGCAAGGTGATTTTGGATGACGATGTGGTTGACAGCTATTTTGAGCGTGTCAAGGCAGACCTGATAGAGGAAATCGAAAAAGGCGGCTTTGCGAAAAAAGCGTCGGAGGAAGCA
>CAZLTX010000060.1:0-2844 GCA_964562555.1 uncultured Oscillospiraceae bacterium | reverse complement strand
ATAATAATGTAAGCTTGACGCTGAAGGAGTTTCAGCTGCTTTGTTTTCTTGTCGAAAACGAGGGCTGTGTGATGACCCGTGATGCGATACTTCAGGAGATATGGGGATATGAGTTCGACGGCGAGAACAGAACCGTCGATGTACATATAAGGACGCTCAGAAGTAAGCTCGGCGAGGCTGAAAATCTGGTGGAAACCGTGCGTGGCATAGGCTACAGGATAGGAAAAAATGAGTAAGAAAATTTTTATCGGCGTAGTGAGCGTGTCGCTTGTCACTATGCTTATTTGTGCGGGACTGCTTTTGGGGATTCTTTACGACTATATGGGCGTGAAGCTTGATGAGCAGCTTGCAGATGAGGCGGTGCTCGTTGAAGAGGGCTGGCTTGCGGGCGGCGAGGAATATCTGAACAGTCTTGAGGAGAGGACAGATGTAGGAAGTCGTATAACTCTGCTTTCGACAGACGGAGAGGTTTTGTATGACAGTGCGTATGACACGCACAAGATGGAAAATCACATGCAGCGTGATGAGGTCAGAGAGGCACTTGCCGAAGGAGAAGGCTTTGCTACGCGAGTTTCCTATACGCTGGAGCAGGATATGAGGTATTACGCCAAGATGACGGAGGACGGCAATATAATCAGAATTTCGATGAGCCACAACTCACGAATGAGATTGCTCCTCGATACCTCGACCACGATGATTTTCGTGCTTGCGATACTCCTGCTTTTGGGTGCCGCAATTTCTTATAAGATTGCAAAGGCTATCGTAAAGCCTATTAACGATATAAAGCTCGACAAACCGGACATAGGTGCCAGCTATGAGGAGCTGAAGCCGCTGCTGCACAGGATTTCCGTACAGAATGAGAGCATACGGGTACAGATGGAAAAGCTCCGCAAAAGCCGAGAGGAATTTAACATAATCACCGAAAACATGAACGAGGGTCTTTTAATCATAGATAAAGATGCCGAGGTTTTGACCTACAATTCGGGTGCGTTGAAAATGCTCGGTGCGGCTCAGACCTCGGCAGTTGAGGGCTCGGTTCTGAAGCTGAACCGCAGTCAGCCGTTCAGAAAGGCAGTGAGCGAAGCTCTTGAAGGTCAAAGCTCGCAGGCGTACATAGAGGGAAACGGTTTCACCTATGAGGTGATTGCAAGTCCGGTCAAGGACGGCAGGGAGGTCAACGGTGCCGTTTTGGTTTTGATGGACGTGACCGAGCGTGAGCATGGCGAAAGAATGAGGCGTGAATTTACCTCCAATGTTTCGCACGAGCTGAAAACTCCGTTGACCTCAATATACGGAGTATCGGATATGCTGGCGGCAGGCATGGTAAAAGCCGAAGATGTAAAGGATTTTGCGGCTTCGATAAAAACAGAGTCGGCTCGTCTGATTACGCTGATAGACGATTTGCTCAGACTTTCACGGCTTGATGAAAGTGTGGGAGTACAGGAAAGCGGTACGGTTGACCTTTGGGAAATCACACGTGCCGTGGCGGAACGGCTTGAAAGCAAGGCGGACGAAAACGGCGTGGAGCTGTGCATATCCTATGACGGTGAAATCGGTGCCGGCAAGATTCGGGGCGACAGCTATATCGCTGACGAAATCGTATATAACCTCTGCGAAAATGCGATTAAATACAATCGAAGAGGCGGACATGTGGATATGACCGTTCGGGTCGAGGCTGAGAAATGTGTGCTGACGGTCGCAGATACCGGAATAGGAATACCGGCAGAGGATAAGGAGCGAGTATTTGAGCGTTTCTTCCGCGTTGACAAAAGCCATTCGAAAAAAATCGGCGGTACGGGGCTTGGGCTTTCCATAGTCAAGCATGCGGTAGGACATTTGGGCGGAACGATCTTGCTCGAGAGCGAAGAAAACATAGGAACGACGGTAACGGTCGTTTTCCGAAGAACGGCAGAGTAAGCCGTAGGGAAATAACGGGCGAAGCAAGGCGTATGCGGCGAAATCGCCGATTTCCGAGTAATAAGCGAATAGGACACCTCATAGATATAGGAATATATGTGTGAGGTGTTTTTTTATGAAAAAGATTTTCAGTCGAAAGAGGATATTGGCAGCTCTGCTCGTATGCATGAGCTTGGTCGCACTGTCGGTGATGGCAGGCACCTTTGAGGGAATACTGAGTTTAGGCTCGGGCGGCTCGCAGAGCTCGTCGGATTTGTCGGGCTCATCGGGTTCGTCCGGGGCGGAAGCTTCGGAGAAAGGCAGTACAGAGGACGTATACAGCGATGTAAGTCCGCAGAAAGCGGTTGCGGCTGCGGCAGACGGAAACTGGGGACTGTCCTTCCAAGAAAAAGGCAAAACGCCGATAGGCAATGCAACGAGCGACTACCTTAAAAAGTACAACGCATACTATATCGGCAATGAGGGCAAAGAGGGCGACAAATCCGCAAAATCGGAAAGCGAAAAGGAGAGCGGGGGCAATATTTATCTGACCTTTGATGTGGGATATGAGAACGGCTATACCGAGGGATTGCTCGATGTGCTGAAAGAAGAAAAAGTCCCGGCGGCATTTTTCGTGGTAGGTAATTTCGTCGAGGAAAATCCCGAGCTTGTAAAGCGAATGGCAGACGAGGGACATATAGTAGGAAATCATACCATGCACCACCCGGATATGTCTGCGATTTCCGATGAGGCAGCTTTCAAAAAAGAGCTTGGAGAGCTTGAGGCTGCTTATGAAAAAGCGGTCGGAAAGAAGATGCAGAAATTTTACAGACCGCCGCAGGGCAAATACAGTGAGGCAAATCTTGAAATGGCAAATAAGCTCGGATATACGACCGTTTTTTGGAGCTTGGCATATGTGGATTGGTTGCAGGACAGCCAGCCGAGCAG
>CAZLTX010000059.1:5162-7045 GCA_964562555.1 uncultured Oscillospiraceae bacterium | reverse complement strand
TTAACGGATATCGCACGACCGCAACATACAAGAAAAGAGGTAAAAACAGCTATGATCAAAAGCATGACGGGTTTCGGCAGGAGCGAATATACAGACGGCAAACGCCATATCACTGTCGAAATCAAATCGGTAAATCACCGTTATTCGGATATTTCCATAAAAATGCCGAGAAGATACGGCTTCGCAGAGGACAAGGTAAAGACTGCCGTGAAGGAGCATCTGAGAAGAGGCAAGGTTGATGTGTCCATCATGGTTGAAAACATCACCGAAAACGATGTAAACATCAAGCTGAACACGATGATTGCCAAGCAGTATTACGACAATCTTTTGGAGCTGCGGAAGGAATTCAATGTTGACGGCGAAATAACGCTGCAATTCCTCGCAGGACTTCCCGACGTAATGAAAGCGATTCCGGACGTTGAGGACGAGGAGGAAATCACGAAAGCTATACTGATACCCGTATCCGAGGCAGCGGTAAATCTTGAAACCATGCGTGCGGCAGAGGGTGAAAAGCTCGCAGAGGATCTTATTGCAAAGGGACATCACATACGTGAAATCCTTGATTTGATTGCGGAAAGAGCTCCGCAGGTATCCGTCGACTATACCGAAAGACTCAGAGAACGCATTTCGGAGCTTATCGGAAACAGCATAGAAGTACCGGAGGACAGAATTTTGGTGGAAGCTGCCATCTTTGCTGACAAATGTGCGATAGATGAGGAAATCACCAGACTCGGAAGCCATCTGTTACAGCTTGAAAACATAATCACCAAGAGCACGCAGCCTGACGGTAAAAAGCTCGATTTCCTGGTTCAGGAGATGAACCGAGAGGCGAACACGATCGGCTCCAAGGCCAACGATATTACGATTACGGGCTACATGCTTGAAATCAAGAGTGAAATAGAAAAAATCCGTGAACAGGTGCAGAATATTGAATAATAAGCACTTGAAAGTACTGCGATTTTATGATAAAATAATTGTTCAGAGTAAAACACATAAACATATGACAAAATGCGGAAGTTGAGGCTTTTTTAATGAATTTGAACACTAAGCATTCAGGAAAATTATTTATACTTTCCGGACCGTCGGGTGCGGGTAAGGGCACCATATGCAAAGGACTTTTGGCACAGACAGATTTGGAGCTTTCGGTATCCATGACGACCAGAGCACCAAGAGAGGGCGAAATCCACGGAGTACATTACTACTTTGTCAGCGAGGAAGAGTTCGTAAGCAGAATCGAGAACGACGGATTTTTGGAGCATGCACAGGTATACGGCAGACGCTACGGCACACCGAAGGAGCCTGTTATCGAAAAGCTTGAGCAGGGCATTGATGTCATACTGGAAATCGACATTCAAGGAGCTTTGAAGGTGAAGGAAAATTATCCCGACGGTGTTTTCATCTTCATTCTGCCGCCGTCGATGTCGGAGCTTCGCAAACGCCTTACGGGGCGGGGAACCGAAACTGCCGAGGCAATCGAAATGCGGCTCGGAGAAACACTTAAGGAGCTTTCTTTCATAGAAAAATATGATTACTGCGTTGTAAACGGCGAGCTGGAGGAAGCGGTTTCGAGGGTAAAATCCATCGTTATCGCAGAACATTCGAAGGTGACGATTACGGCGGAGGAGCTGGTAAAAAGGTATAAGGAGGAAGAATAATGTTATACCCATCTATTAACGAAATCAGAAAAAAGGCAGACAGCAGATATACGCTCGTCATTTTGGCGGCAAAGAGAGCCAGAGATATTATTGACGGCAAGCCTATCCTTACAGATGTGGAGATTGATCGTCCCGTATCCATCGCAGCACACGAAATCGCAGAGGATTTGATTACCTACAGCAGAGATGAGTCATGCGGTATGGACGAAATGCCGCAGGAGGCTTAAA
>CAZLTX010000059.1:0-5062 GCA_964562555.1 uncultured Oscillospiraceae bacterium | reverse complement strand
ACCTACAGCAGAGATGAGTCATGCGGTATGGACGAAATGCCGCAGGAGGCTTAAAGCTGTTCGAATTTCAGCAAAACAGACAAGAACTAAGCAAAGAAGAAAGGATAAAATAAAACAAAATGTTTAAGAACTTATCGGAAAAGCCGGTTGCAGATGTCCAAAACGAGCAAGTGGCGAAATGGAAAGAAGAAGATTTGCTGCATAAGTGTGTATCGGCAAGAGAAGGTGCACCGTCTTTCGTGTTTTACGAAGGACCGCCTACAGCTAACGGCAAGCCGGGTATTCACCATGTGATGGCGAGAACCCTCAAGGATTCCATCAACCGTTACAAGACTATGCAGGGCTACCAGGTAAAGAGAAAAGGCGGCTGGGACACGCACGGACTTCCTGTTGAAATCGAAGTTGAAAAGCAGCTCGGATTCTCGGGCAAGCAGGATATCGAAGCATACGGAATCAAGGAATTTAACGAAAAATGCCGTGAGTCCGTTTTCACATACACAAATATGTGGACCGATATGTCAGACAGAATGGCATATATGGCAGATATGGATAATCCGTACATCACGCTCGACAACGACTACATCGAAACAGGCTGGTGGATTCTTAAACAGGCGTTCGACAAGGGTCTGATTTATGAGGGCTACAAAATCCTGCCGTACTGCCCACGCTGCGGAACAGGTCTGGCATCTCACGAGGTAGCACAGGGCTACAAGATGGTAAAGGTTAATACACTGACCTGTAAGTTCAAGAAAAAAGGCACGGAAAACGAGTATTTCCTCGCATGGACGACAACTCCTTGGACTCTCGCATCTAACATCGCCTTGACGGTGGGACCGGATATCGACTATGTAAAGGTAAAGATGACCTCGGGAGATAACGAAGGAAATTACTTCTATGTTTCCAAGGGTCTTTGTGCCAAGGTTTTGGGCAGCGACGAATATGAAGTGGTCGAAGAGCTCAAGGGTCGCGATATGGAATACTGGGAATACGAGCAGATTATGCCGTTCTGTGTTCCGGAAAAGAATAAAAACGCTTTCATCGTAACATGCATGGACTATGTTTCCACCGAAGACGGTACAGGTATCGTTCATACAGCACCTGCTTTCGGTGAAGACGACTATCAGTGCGGACGCAAATACAATCTTGCGGTTTTGCAGCCGGTAGACGAAAAGGGAGAATATACAGAAACTCCTTGGAAGGGTCACTTCGTTATGGAAGACGGGCTTGATGTTGAAATCATCAAGTACCTCGCAGAAGGCGACAAAATTTACAAAAAAGAAAAGATGGAGCACAACTATCCTCACTGCTGGAGATGTGATACACCGCTGGTTTACTATGCAAAGCCGTCGTGGTATATCGAAATGTCCAAGCTTAAGGACGAGCTTGTGGCTAATAACAATACAGTAAACTGGTTCCCTGATTATGTCGGCGAAAAGCGTTTCGGCAACTGGCTGGCAGAGGTTAAGGACTGGGCTATTTCCCGTTCGAGATACTGGGGAACTCCTATTCCTATTTGGAGATGCGAATGCGGACATCTGCACTGCGTAGGCTCCAGAAAAGAGCTTGTTGAGCTCGCTAACGAAAATATCGACGAGAGCATCGAGCTGCACAGACCGTATGTTGACGATGTTACATTGACTTGTCCGGAATGCGGCAAGCCGATGCACAGAGTTCCTGAGGTTATGGACTGCTGGTTTGACTCCGGTTCAATGCCGTTCGCACAGTGGCACTATCCGTTTGAACATCAGGAAGACTTCGATCAGCTTTTCCCTGCTGACTTTATCTGCGAGGGTATCGACCAGACAAGAGGTTGGTTCTATTCGCTGCTTGCGGTATCGACCATCGTAAAGGGCTGTGCACCGTACAAAAATGTACTGGTTAACGACCTTATCCTCGACAAGGAAGGCAAGAAGATGTCCAAGCATAAGGGCAACACCGTTTCGCCTTTCGAAATGCTCGACAAATACGGTGCGGACGCTACGAGATGGTACCTGCTTTCGGTATCACCTGCATGGACACCTACCAAGTTTGACGAGGACGGACTCAGCGATGTTGTGAGCAAGTTCTTCGGAACGCTCAAGAATGTATATAACTTCTTCGTACTTTATGCTAATCAGGACGATATCGACCCAAGACAGTTCGAAGTTGCTTATGCGGACAGACCTGAGCTCGACAGATGGATACTCAGCAAATACAACAGACTGGTACATGATGTTACAGAGTACATGGATCAGTATGATCATATGAAGACTGTAAGAGCTATCACTGATTTCGTGGCAGAGGATCTTTCCAACTGGTATATCAGAAGAGCTCGCCGCAGATTCTACGCTGAAGGCTTGACAGAGGACAAGAAGAGCGTTTACGCTACCACATATGAAGTGCTGGTAGGAGTTGCAAGACTGATCGCACCTATCGCACCGTTCATTTCCGACGAAATTTATACTAACCTTACAGGTGAAGAAACCGTTCATGTTGCGTACTTCCCTAAGGCTGACATGAGCCTTGTGGATAAGTCCGTAGAGGAAAGAATGGACATAGTAAGAGCACTCGTTACACTCGGCCGCGGTACTCGTGAAAAGGAAAAGATTAAGGTTCGTCAGCCGCTTTCAGAGGTTCTCGTAGACGGTAAGTATGAGTCCGTAATTGCAGACCTTACGCCGCTTATCGAGGAAGAGCTTAATGTTAAGAAGGTTGTATTCGAAAACAATCTCGATCAGTACATGAACTTCTCGCTCAAGCCTAACTTCAAGGCTGCGGGTCCTGTGCTCGGTTCGAAGATCAAAGCCTTCGGTGCGGCTATCGCAAAGGCTGATCCTAAGGAATTCGTTTCTAAGGTTGAGGCTGAGGGTAAGGTTACATTGAACCTTGACGGTGAAGATTTCGATGTTATTAAGGACTACCTTGACATCAGAATCAGTGCTAAGGACGGTTTCGCCGTTGCTATGGAAAACAACATCTTCACGATTCTCGACACAGGTCTTACAGCTGAGCTGATTGACGAGGGTCTGGCAAGAGAGCTTATTTCCAAGGTTCAGCAGCTTCGTAAGCAGGCTGACTACGAAATGATGGATAACATCGTTATCACCGTAGCGGCGGACGAGGCTGTAAAGGCTGCCGTAAGCAAGCATGAGGACTACATCAAGGGTGAAACCCTGGCTGTTGAAATCAAAGACGGAGAATGTGAGAACAGCTACGACCTGAACGGACACAAGACCGGTATCAAGGTTGAAAGAGTATAGAAAGAGTTTTGCTTGCGGTTTGAGGGGCATAGCCTGATTTTAGTCTGTGAGTCTTGAAACGTAATAGAAAATGTAGTATTATTATAGGGTATGCATGAAGGTGTATACCCTATTTGATTGTATGGGAGGCAAAGTATGCAGTTAACAGACAGAGTGAAGAATTGTAACGGCTGTGCGGCCTGTGTGGTTGCTTGCAGGGAGAGATGCGTAAAAATGGTTGACAGAGATTACGAGAGCAAAAAATCCATCGCATGGGTGCTTGAGGACGGTTGCAACAAATGTAACGCCTGTGTTCTTTTCTGCCCGCTGTTTAATCCGGTGGAGCTCCCTGTTTTCGACGAATATTACGAATACAGCGAGGAATTTGATGACAGAGATATGCCTCAGCTTTACAGACAGACCATGCGTGAGGTAAAAGCCGGAAAACACACGGAATTTATAGGAACGCTGTGTCAGATTGCGGCACTCAAATCGCTTTCGGGTGACAAGTTAAGACCTAATCTCATTTTAAGACCGCTTTGGTGCAGCGAGGAAAAAAGGGCTGCTGAGCCTGCATGTGCCGGCTGCATATTTTATGCGGACAAATAGACAAACAGATAAACAGAGAAGATTATATATCAGAAAGTAGGAAAAGCATATGGCGTTTGCAAACGACGAAAAATGTGTGAACTGCCCTTATGAGAGTGCGGAGTGTCATCTTGAGTGTATCAAGCTTCGCTCGGAGGGCAAAAAGGCCAAAAGACCGATTTTGGATATCGTAAAGGATACCGCAGAGGTTTTCTCAAAGTACGAGATAACCAAGGGTGAGCTGGAAAGGACAGAGGAGCTTGTCGAAAAGCTTGAAAATCAGGAAATTACGGTATCGGTAATCGGTCAGTTCAAAAGAGGAAAAAGCACACTTGTAAATGCGATTTTGGAGGACAAAATTCTTCCGGTAGGAATAGTTCCGGTCACTGCGGTTGTTACAACGATAGAATACGGAGAAAAGGCTGCGACGGTACATTTTGACAACGGTATCATAAAGGAAATAGGCTTTGATGAGATGTCAAGCTTTATCAATGAGCAGGAAAACTGCGACAACCATTTGGGAGTGTCAAAGGTTGCACTTTACTGCCCGTCACCTTTCCTTAAAAAGGGGTTGACATTCGTTGATACACCGGGAGTAGGCTCAGTTCATCAGAAGAATTCCGATGCGGCATATTCCTATGTAAAGGAAAGCGATGCGGTGATTTTCATGCTTTCGGTGGACAGTCCGATAAATCAGATTGAAATTGATTTTCTGAAGAATGCAAAGGAATATGCGGCGAAGTTCTATTTCGCAGTCAACAAAATCGACTCGATTGATGCAGACGAGCTGCAGGAATATTTGGACTATTGCAGAAATCTCATATGCAGACTGATGGGCGTAGATGAGATACAGCTTTTCCCTGTAAGTGCGAAGAAATCGCAGGGAATAGAGGAGCTGAAAGAGGCAATAGAAGCGGACTGCCGCACTACGGTGCAGGAAATCATAGAGCATTCGGCAAAGCTTAAGATGCGTGATATAGTGACGAGTGCACTTTCGCAGATTGACCTGTACAGGACGGCACTCAAGATGCCTGCGAGGGAGTTTGATTCCATGTTCGCAGAGTTGAATGCGTTTTTTAACGAGCTGAAGGCTGAGGCTGCCGATTTTGCCGAGAGCTTTCGCAGCAATCCGAGAATGCTGGAAGCTCACATGAACGACATCAAAAACAGCCTGTCGGCTAAGGTATCCGAGATGTTTGGAATAGAATATCATTACAATATCAGCAGCGTGGACTTTTTCAGAGGCGGCGAGGTAG
>CAZLTX010000058.1:0-7081 GCA_964562555.1 uncultured Oscillospiraceae bacterium | reverse complement strand
AAAATTATGTATCCCCTCGCATGAGGGGATTTTTGCTGTTTCGACGGCTTATTTGTATTCAAAGGATAAGCAGTCGGTACATTCGATTTTAGTAGGATTTGTTTCGTGAGTACCGATGGTGATGGCCTCAAGAGAGCAAAGATTTTTCGCAGTTTCGTGATGCTTGCACTTGTCTACTGTGCATCTGATAATCTGATTACAGTTACATTCCATTTTAATCGCCTCCTTTTCTTTAGTATTATGACCGAAAAAACATAAAATATTACTTATTGAAACCTTGTACTGCGGCAAAAAAAATGCTATAATTTTTTTATTGTTATTAAAATTTGATAATATGGGTGTGTTATGCGTTGAATCAGGGTCTTCACTTTTGGAAAAAACAAAAGGGAGAACGAAATATGAAAATTAAAATGCTGCCGCAGGAAGAACGACCTGTGGAGAAAGCTGTTTTCTACGGAGTATCGGCATTAAGCAATACGGAGCTGATTGCGGTTTTGCTCGGCTCGGGTACTCGCGATAAATCAGCTATAGGCTTGGCTGAGGAAATTCTGGCAACAAACGAGGGCGGGATAGCCTGTCTGACAGGGATGTCCGTTCAGGAGCTTATGAAGATTGGAGGTGTGGGAGAAACGAAAGCGGTTCGCCTGCTTTCGGGCGTAGAGCTCGGAAAAAGGATATCCGCAAGACCTAAAGAAAAACGATTACAGATACGCGGAACGGAGGATGTGGCAAAGTTCTTCATGGAAGAGCTGCGGCACGAGAAACGTGAAAACTTCAAGGCGATGCTTTTGAATGCTAAGGGTGAGGTACTGTCCGTGGAAACAATCTCAATCGGGGAGCTTACGGCGGCACCGGTGCATCCTCGCGAGGTTTTTTGCCAGGCGGTAAAAAAGAGTGCGGCGTCCGTGATATTTGTACATAATCACCCGAGCGGTGATTCGACTCCGAGCAAGGAGGATCTTGATACTACCAAAAGGCTTGTCGAATGCGGCAGGCTGCTTGGAATAAGAGTGGTGGATCATGTCGTAATCGGAGAGGGCAATTATTGCAGTATAGCAGGTATAATGAAAATGTAGCTCATGATGACAGCCGCATGACGGTTTTCGTATGGGCTTTCGAGATATTCAGATATTCAGATATTTAGAATTTAGTTTTTTGGATACAATGGAGGTATTAAAATGTGCGGTTTATTTAAAGCTAATGATATGGGAATCGATTTGGGTACGGCGAATACGCTTATTTATGTAAAAGGCAGCGGCATCGTGCTTAACGAACCGTCGGTAATAGCTGTCGAAAAACGCAGCGGTAAAACCTTGGCGGTAGGCGATGCAGCTAAGAAAATGCTCGGCAAGGCTCCGGATTCTATTTCGGTTGTAAGACCTCTTCAAGACGGAGTTATTTCCGATTTTGACAGAACGGCGGACATGCTCAAGGCTTTTTTGGAAACCGCACTGAAGGTTAAACGTATCAGAAATTTCAGAGTTGTGGTAGGTGTTCCGAGCGGAGTTACCGAGGTAGAAAAGAGAGCGGTGGAAGAAATCGTAAGACAGATGGGAGCTACGGATGTTTTTATCCTCGAAGAGCCTATGGCGGCTGCAATCGGAGCGGGAATGCCTGTTGACGGTACTACGGGATGTATGATAGCCGATATCGGCGGCGGCACCACGGACGTTGCAATCATCGCGCTCGGAGGCATAGTCACCAGCACATCAATCAGACATGCCGGCGACAAGATGAACGATGCAATTATTCAGTATATGAGAAAACGTCATGCACTTTTGATAGGCGAGCGTACAGCAGAGGAGCTTAAGATAAACATCGGCTGTGCATGCATGGACGAAGACGAAAACGGAAACGAAATAATCAAGACTATGGATGCAAGAGGCAGAGATATTGTTTCGGGTCTGCCGAAAACCTTGCAGGTTACAAACAAGGATATGATGATAGCCTTGCAGGAATCTCTGGATATTATCGTAGATGCCATCAAGACTACCATAGAAAAGGCACCGCCTGAAATTGCTGCGGATATAGCAGAGCACGGTATGCTCCTGTCCGGAGGCGGCGGAGAGATCTATAACCTCGACCGTCTTATCAAGAAAAAGACGGATATGAATGTGGAGGTTGCCGAAAATGCGTTTGAGGCGGTTGCGGTAGGCACGGGAACGAGCCTTAACGATATCGAAAAACTGAAGGTATATGCACAGAACGGTAAGAAAAGATAAGTATTATGAGGTGGATTAGAGAACATAAGCTGATAGTGACACTTTTAATAATTCTTGTGGTATTAGTCGCTGTTTTTGGAGTGTCCGTTTTAAGCGATGACGAAGGAAACGGCAAGGGCAATCCGGCAAGTAAATGCATGAATATCGTCTCCGGAGGTCTTTCATCAGTGGCAAGAACAATCAAAGCTAACGTAAGCGGTTTGTTTTCGTATAAGCAGCTTCAGACACAGATAGAAGAACTTGAAAACGAAAATGCGGAGCTTGAACGTCAGCTTGCCGAGGCAAGGCTCGAAAACGAGCAACTCGAGGAATTAGAAGAGCTTGCCGATGTCTTGAATTACGAATACACGAAGAAGAAATTCAAATTGGTCTCGGCAGACGTCACTTCCTATGACGGTTCGAATTGGACGAATCTCTTTTCAATCAATGTAGGAACGGAGAGCGGCGTTGAAGTCGGAGATGCCGTAGTTAACGGCATGGGACTGATAGGAAAGATACAGGAAACAGGCAAGGGTTGGTCGAAAGTCGTGTCTGTTATAGATGACGACAGTAAGGTAAGCTTTAAGCTCGCAAGAGACACGAAGCAGCTCGGTGTGGTTTACGGTGACAAAGACGGAGAAGTAAGCGGATACATGCTCGACAGCGAGGCTCCGGTATCGCAGGGAGATATATTGATAACCTCAGGGCTCGGAACATATCCGGCGGGACTTGAGATAGGAACGGTTCGGGAGGTTGCATACAACAGCAATACACTGCTGAAAGAGCTGACGGTGGAGACTGCCGTTAACTTTAAAAGTCTGCAGAAGGTTTCGGTGGTTTTATGAATATGAAATACTGGAAAGCAGGACTGCTGTGTCTGGCGGCGTTTTTGGTTCAGACGTCGCTTCTTAATCTTGTGAGTATAGCAGGATATACACCGAATTTGCTCCTGTGTATGGTGATAGTGCTGTCATTTTTGTACGAAAACGAGTTGTACGGATTGATATTCGGTGCTGCATTCGGACTTTTGTATGATATTTGCTTTTGCATTGTTGCCGGACCGACGGCAATTTCTCTCGTTGTCGTGTCCGTGTTTATATTGTTTGTGAGAGAATTTGCAAATATAGAAAATATAGTAAACATGTGGGTCGTAGCTGCGGTATCGATTCTGCTTTACTATGTAGTTAACTGGGGACTGCTGCATATAGCAGGCGATCCTATCGGGCTTTTATATGTACTCAAAAATCTGCCTGTAGTGTTTGCGTATTCCTTTGTTGTAATTACGATTACGTACTATATTTTGATCAGAAAAGCGGTTAAGCACCGCAGAGACAGGTATTTCGGATGAATAAAAAATGGTTGGGTTCAAGATATTATCAAGTTATAGGACTTGTGGCAATTCTTATGCTGTTGTTATGCGTAAGACTTTTTGTGCTGACCGTTTTACAGCAGGATGAGTGGGCGGAGGCGGCACAGAGCCAAAACACCAAGGAAGTGGTAACCTCAGCTCCGAGAGGAGAAATATTGGACAGGTACGGCAGACTGCTTGCGGGAAACAAGCAGATTTTCACCGTTACCTTTAATGTCAGCGGAATGCAGACAGAGGAAATCAACAATTCCTGCTATTCACTGGTAAAGCTGCTTGAAAAAAACGGCGATGAATATGTGGATAATTTCCCGATTAAAATAAGCAAAAGCGGCAAGTTTTACTACACCTACGATTCCAACAAGAGAAAGTGGCTCGAGTCGCTCGGCTTGAGTAAGACAGCCGAACCGGAGCAGGCTTTGGCAAAGCTTCGCCAAAAATATGATATAGATCCTTCGCTTGACAGGTTTGAAGCTGTTGAGGAACTCCAAGAGACTTACGGTGTGTGGCCGCCGATAGTTACTAAGAGCATGACCTATACCTATGATGCCAGAAAAAAGGAATTCATAGAAAAGTACGGTCTTTATGTGACCGAAAAAGATGAAGAGGAAAACGATGTCAAGCGTACCGACTTGAGTGCTAAGGAGGCTTTCAAGGCACTGCGTGAGAAATACAGCATAGATCCTGAGCTTTCGGATAAGGAAGCGAGAAAGCTTTTCGTCGTTCGTGAAGAAATCAAAAATACCGGATATAACAAATACCGTTCAAGTACGATTGCCTCAGATGTGAGCGACGAAACCGTTGCATATATCGAGGAAATGGGTGATGTGCTTAAAGGTGTTGAAATTGCCTCTGAAACGGTGCGTTATTATCCTAACGGAAGCACACTGTCGCATGTTTTGGGCTACATGGGAAGTATTTCGGACGCACAGTACGAAGTCTATGTGAACGAAAGGGGCTACAGCAGTGACGATCTGATCGGTAAGGACGGCATAGAGGCGAGCATGGAAGACAAGCTGCACGGAACCGACGGAATCAAGAGCATTCTTGTAAACAGCTACGGTGATTATATCGAAACCATAAGCGACACTGAACCTAAGGCGGGCCAGGACGTTTATCTGACCATAGATTTAGATTTGCAGAAAACTGCTGAAAAGGCTCTGAAAAAGTGCATAGAGGCTGTACAGACAGGGGACATTTTTAAGAGCAAATACGGCAACCGCACCATGAGAAAATATGAAAACTGCGGCTCGGGAGCCGTGGTTGCTTTAGATGTGGAAACCGGAGATGTTTTGGCACTCGCAAACTATCCGGATTTTGACCCTAATATGTTTGCGGAGGGAATTTCGACTAAGGACTGGGCATCGGTGCAGAGCACGAATCCGAGAGATCCGCTGGCACCTACACCGCTGTATAACACGGCAACGAGCAGTGCCGTGCAGCCGGGCTCTACCTTCAAGCCGATTACTGCTGTTGCGGCAATCGAATGTGGCTTAGATCCAAGCAGAAGAATATATGACGGCAACTACATCAAGCTCGGAGAGAGAAAGTTCGGCTGCAGTAACTACAATAACGGACTTGGCTCTCACGGCTATCAGACCCTGGCACAGGGAATTCAGAATTCCTGCAACTACTTTTTCTATTGTATCGGTACGGGAATCGACTGGAACAACAATCAGTCCTTGGGCTACGATATAAGCATAGAAAAGATAATGAAGGTCGCAGAGGAATTCGGTCTGGGTCAAAAGACGGGTATTGAGCTTTACGAGGTAACTACACCGCTGGCATCTGCCGAAAGAAAGATGCAGGCGATGAAAAACTCGCTTTGGTATGCACTCTATTACAGCGGAAACACATACTGGCCTAAGTCAACCACCAAGGACGACGAAAAGTTCAGAGAAGAGATAGATACGGTTACAAGCTGGATAGAAGAAAATCCGGACAGAGGAACGATAATTCAGCGTATTACCGAGCAGACGACGGTAAAAAGGTCAAAAATAGAGGCACTGACCGACCTTTGTAAGTATTCATACTTCAATCAAGCAGAATGGGGTACCGGTGACGAATTCAACATCTCTATCGGTCAGGGTGACAACGCCTATACACCTTTGCAGCTCGCAAATTATATAGCAACGCTCGGAAATGACGGCAAACGCAATCAGGTGAGCATAGTGAAAGGAATCGAGGGCGAAGGCAAGACCGTTAAGGAAGAGGCATATCAGATAAGTGCCGATGCATCGGATTTGAAGGCCGTAATCGAAGGCATGAAGCTGGTAGTTAAGCAGGGAACCTTGGCGGGCACCTTTGCGGGTTTCCCGATAGAGGTCGCAGGTAAAACAGGTACGGCGGAAAGAGACGGCTACATCAATCCTAAGGATGAGGTGGCATATGTCAAGGAGCACCTTTCGGCAATCGCACCGGGAATTTCTTGGAGTGAGGTCGAGAAAGAAATGGAAAGGCTGATGAAAAAGGATCCGGATACTTACCCGAGCGAAAACGATACGGTAGATGCCGCACTGATTTCAGTCAGCGACAGAACGATAACACAGTCAAAGATTGATAAATATAAGGATACCTACGATAACTTCGCATGGACGGTTGCAATGGCACCGGCCGATAATCCGAAGATTGCGGTTGTAGTGCTGCTTGTGCAGGGCGGAGTTTCATCAAATGCCGCACCCGTCGCACGTGAAATCATCGGAGACTATCTGCAAGTTGATGTTGATACGGATGTCCTGGATTTTTCAAACAAAATGAATTAAAACTTTAGGAGAATATTATGGGAAGAGCTATTGCAATAGTTTCAGGTAAAGGCGGAACCGGTAAGACGATGTTTGCTGCCAATTTGGGAGCAACACTTGCCAAACTCG
This sequence comes from uncultured Oscillospiraceae bacterium, assembly GCA_964562555.1. Lineage (GTDB taxonomy): Bacteria > Bacillota > Clostridia > Peptostreptococcales > Anaerovoracaceae > CAG-238. The sequence continues at coordinate 644 of CAZLTX010000058.1, read as the reverse complement.
GAAAGAGTGTAATTTTGGTGGATATGGACATGGGTCTCAGAAATCTCGATTTGTATCTGGGCTTGGAAAATCGGGTCGTTTATGATGTGAATGATGTTATGAACGGACTTTGCAGAATCAGACAGGCGATAATAAAGGATAAAGCCTTTCCGGGACTTTCGTTTATGGCCGCATCGCCAAAGCGTGACGAGGGCGATTTAACACCCTTTCATGTGAAGGTGCTGTGTGCAAAGCTCATGGAAAAATTCGATTATGTGATAATGGATGCAGCCGCAGGCATAGACGACGGACTTGACATGGTATTGGGCGGAGCTCAGGAGGTCATCGTCGTTACAAATCCTGAGCTTTCCTCGATTCGTGACAGCGAGCTTGTGACAAGCGTGCTCAGAGAAAAAGGAATCAGAAACATTTACTATGTGGTGAATAAAATAGATGTCAAGCTTATGAATGCGGGTTTCGCTCCGAGCATGGACGAGGTGCTGAGAGGAATCAGAAGTAAAGTGATAGGTTTGATTAAGTATGATGAAAACATTCATATTTCAACAAATTTGGGAATACCTGCGGTGTTTAAGGAAAATACATATATCGCAGAAAATTTCGAAAAGATTGCACGCAGGCTCGACAGCATGAGATAAGGCGTGCAG
>CAZLTX010000057.1:0-7085 GCA_964562555.1 uncultured Oscillospiraceae bacterium | reverse complement strand
TCGGAGGAAGCGTCGGCATAATTCTTTGTAAGCGGAAATCGCATTTCGACATTATTCGGGGCGGCTTTGTGGTAAAATGCCTGTATCATGTCAAAGGCCGTAAGCGTGGTGCTTGGCGGGGCATGTGAGAAAACGGGAAAGGCGGGAAAGGCTGTGCCGAACGAGGGAATGCAAGCTAAAGAGAAGAGAAAAGCTGCGGCAAAGACAAACGGAGCTTTGCCGCTTAGGGTCAGCATAGGCTATGCTGCTGCCGCCGCACAGGAAATCTGCGGTGATACCGCAATTTCCTGTGGGCTGCCTGACGGCAGCCTCGCCCTTATCCTTTCGGACGGCATGGGTCAAGGGATAAGGGCGGCGGCGGACAGCCGCATGCTCGTGCGGAGGCTGCGAAGAAATCTGAAGTCCGGGCAGGCACCGGCTGCTGCGATCAAAGAGGTGAACCGCTACATGATAGCACACGAGAGCGGCGGGAAAGCGGAAAGCTTTGCCACCCTCGACCTTTTGATAATAGACAGAAAGGGCGGCAAAGCAAAATTCTATAAAATGGGTGCCGCCACCTCATTTTTGATAAGAAACGGAGAGGTCAGAGAATTTGAAAAGGCGGCACTTCCGATAGGAATAATTCCGAGGCTGCGAACGGGACAGATAGCATGCAGGCTGCAAGAGGGCGATACACTTGTGATGGTGTCAGACGGCATTACCGAGGCAGACAGCAGAGATCTTGCGGGGACATGGCTGCCTGAGCTTTTGGGACAGCTCTTTGCCCGCGGCGAGCAAGGCAGTACGGCGGCAGCCATGTCCGCAAGACAGCTTGCCCGAAGCATAATGCAGGAGGCGACGGCACACTGCACAGCGGCTGAAGGTGACGACAGAACGGTTGCTGTCGTTAAAATTATGCCAAGCTTTTAGAAAAAAGTGCCCGCAGCGGTGAATTTTATACAAAACACACAAATTGATAAAAAAGAATACATGGCAAAACAGCTTTTAATGTGATAAAATGAGGTATAATATCAGCATAAGCAAACGAATCACAGCAGGAGGAGTGAGGCAAAGATGACCTCAAGAATCACAGCAGCAGTAAAGACGAAGATTAAGGCAGCGATTAAAGAACACGAGCTGTTTGAAAACGATATGCACATTGTTTTGGGACTTTCCGGAGGTCCCGATTCAGTGTGCCTTTTTGATGTACTCTGCGAGCTTGCAGAGGAACAAAAATTGAAAATATATCCGGTGCATGTAAATCACAAATTCCGACCGGGAGCCGCAGAGGCAGATCAGGAGTATGTAGAAGAGCTGTGCAGACAGCGAGGGTGGCCGTGCACGAGCTTTGTATACGACTGCGGCAGGATAGCGGAAGAAGAGGGACTGACCTCGGAGGAGGCGGGAAGAAAGGCTCGCTATGAGGCGTTCGTAAAGACCGCAGAAAAGGCGGCTTCCGAAAACGGAGTTTCCGCAGAGAAGGTAGTAATAGCCGTGGCACAGAATGCCAACGACCAGGCGGAAACGATTTTGTTCCGTCTGCTCAGAGGCAGCGGCATCGACGGACTGGCAGGAATCGCATATAAGCGATATGAAAAAGGCTTTGCGGTGGTAAGGCCGCTGCTCGACGTCAGCCGTGAAGAGATAGAAAAATACTGCGAGGAAAGAAATTTATCCCCGAGAATAGACCATACTAATGAAGAAAGCGTCTACACTCGGAATAAAATTCGCTTGGAGCTGATTCCGCTGCTTGCGGAACGCTTCAACCCGAATATCACAGATACCGTGAACAGGCTCGGCAGAAATGCAGCCTGCGATAAAGAATACCTGTACCGAGAGGCTCGCAGAGCATACGAAACGCTGCGGTGCGAGCATACAAAGAAAACAGCAGAAGCAAAGCAGTCAGGCGAAACGGAAACAGAGAAAAACTGCTCTGTCGAGGTGTACGCAAAGCCGCTTTCAGAGCTTCATAAGGCAATCAGAATACGCATATATCATATGATACTTGAAGAAATAGGCATGACGGAGAACATAACGCAGGGACAGCTCGATGCGATTGAGCGAGTTTGCTTCTCGGAAAGCCCGTCTGCGGCATGCGACCTGAGCGACGGCTACCGTGTGGCAAAGCTCTACGACAGACTGAGCTTTTACCGCAGACGGCAGAAAGCCGACTGTGAATACAGACTCAGCATTATGAGCAGAGAGGAATACGAAGAATTTCGCAAACTTCCGCAGGCGGCAGATGCACGCAGCATGGGAGCCTTTGCGATGACGGAAAGTGAAGCGGAGCAGGTATGCGTGCGTAAACGCCGTGACGGAGATACGATAGCCATAAAAATCAAAAATGCGAAAGGCGAATACGAGATAAAGAACAAGAAGCTTCAGGACTTCTTCGTTGATGCAAAGCTTCCGAAGCTGTACCGAAATGAGACAGAGCTGCTGGCATACGGCAGCCGGATACTGTGGATTTTGCCGTCCGAGCATTTCCCGGACAGCAGACTCAGAGAAAAAGGAAGGTTTTCCGCCGCATTTTCCGCAGAAACTTCGGCAGACGATCCACTTCGTGACGGGAAAACAATATTAGTCCTTGAAGTTTTATAAAATTTGTGGTAAAATACAACGGAATCTTTGTGAGAGATAACAAACGATTACAGCACAAGAAAGGGGAAAAAAGTGAAAAAATTCTCGAAAAATCTAACCATATATATTGTAGTATTTGCACTTGTACTGTCCATGGCATACTTCTTCAAGGACATGATGGGTGCGGAGCAGGTTGCAATGAAGGAGATTTCCTTCTCACAGTTCAGTGAAATGATCAAAAACGAAGAAATCAGCGAGATTTCCATAGAGGGAACGGTGCTGACAGGTAAGGTGAGCAAGGACTCCGTCGTTTATTCATATGCACCGTCGATTTTGGAAATAAGCTGGCTTGAAGATGCGTACATTTTCGACCAGATGGAAAAGGGCATAATCAAGAGCGTGACAGGACCTAAGCCTGACACAAGCTCGTGGCTGCTGTCGATGATACCAAATCTTCTGCTCATCGGCGTGATGATTTTCCTGTTCTATTACATGATGAATCAGGGCGGCAACGGCAAGGCGTTCCAGTTCGGAAAATCCAGAGCGAAGATGGTCAAAAACGACAAAAAGGTTACATTCGCAGACGTTGCGGGACTTGAAGAAGAAAAGCAGGAGCTTTCGGAAATCGTCGATTTCCTCAAAGATCCGAGAAAATACAGAGAGCTCGGAGCCAGAATTCCTAAGGGCATTTTGCTCGTAGGTCCTCCGGGAACCGGTAAAACCTATATTTCCAAAGCGACGGCAGGCGAGGCGGGCGTACCTTTCTTTACGATAAGCGGCTCCGACTTCGTGGAAATGTTCGTCGGCGTAGGTGCATCCAGAGTCAGAGATCTGTTCGAGCAGGCAAAGAAGAACGCACCTTGCATCATTTTCATCGACGAAATCGATGCTGTGGGACGTAAGCGTGGTGCCGGCATAGGCGGCGGTCACGACGAAAGAGAGCAGACCCTCAACCAGCTCCTTGTTGAGATGGATGGCTTTGCGGAAAACTCCGGAATTATCATTCTGGCAGCTACCAACCGTCCCGACATTCTTGACCCTGCACTGCTCAGACCGGGCAGATTTGACAGACAGGTCGTTATCGGAATTCCCGATGTTAAGGGCCGTGAGGAAATCATCAAGGTACACGCAAAGAACAAGCCATTGGCAGACGATGTAACGCCGAGAGTTTTGGCAAGAAGAACCATGGGCTCGACACCGGCAGACCTTGAGAACATACTGAACGAGGCTGCACTTATCACAGCCCGCAGAAACGGTCGTTTCATCAGAATGGAAGAAATAGAAGAAGCTATTCGCAAGGTACAGATGGGACCTGCGAAAAAATCAAAGGTCGTATCCGACGAGGAAAAGAAGCTTACGGCATACCACGAGGCAGGTCATGCAATCGTTGCAAGAACGCTGCCTAAGCACATGCCTATCCACGAGGTTACGATTATTCCGAGAGGAAGAGCGGGCGGATACACGATGTACCTGCCTGAGGACGATAAATTATTTGATACCAAGGGTTCGATGTACAATCACATCGTATCCTGCATGGGCGGTCGTGTAGCTGAAAAGCTGAAGCTCGACGATATTTCCATCGGAGCTTCGGGCGACATCAAGCAGGCGACATCTATCGCTCGTGAAATGGTTACAAAGTACGGTTTCAGTGACAAGTTAGGTGCTGTGAACTACGGCGGAGACGATGAAGTTTTCCTCGGAAACGACTTTACGGCACACAAAAATTACTCCGAGCATACGGCACAGGAAATCGACGATGAAATCAGACGCATCATCGATGAGGCTTATGAAGAGGCTATGCGTATTTTGACGGAGCACGACGAAACTCTCGAAAATGTTGCAAAGGCACTGCTTTTGGTTGAAACAATCGACGGCGAGCAGTTTGAAGCACTTTACAGCGGCAAGCTTACGGCTGACGACCTCAAGGAGGCTGTTGACAAGGCTGACGAGGAAAAGAAGGCTCAGAACGAAAAGGAAGCCAAGGAAAGAGAAGAACTTCGTGCCGAGGAGGAACGCCGACTCATGGAGGAACTGCAAAAGTATGATTCCGACTATTTAGCTGAGGACGAACAGCCGCAGGACGAGAACGGCGAGCAGGCTGAGCAGAGTGAACAGACTGAGCAGACTGAGCAGCAGGAACCGCCGCAGAAAGAAGAGGAAAAGGATGAAAGTAACAGTTAAAGACTGCTTGCAGCTTGAATCATTCAGAAAATGCATCGTGGTTGCAGGGGAAAAGCATATGGAAAACCGCATCAAAGCCGTATCCGTAATGGATGCGGCAACTCCTGCGGAGGCACTTGCCTGCAACGGAAACAGCGGTACGATGATACTCACTACCTTTGCGGGAATGAAAAACGATGTGAAGGCACAGTGTGAAACGATTACGGAGCTTGCAAAAGCGGGCGTTCCGGCTATCGTGGTTTTCCGCCGTGAAAAAAGCACAGGTTCGGTTGACAAAGCGGTTACAGGTGCTGCCGATGCCGCAGGACTGCCGCTGCTTATCATGGTTGACGGTGAAAAGACGGACTATGCCAAGATTATCGAAGAGGTAATGGAGCAGGTTTTGTACGGCAATAATTTCAAAAACAGCCTTATAAACAATACCATTTTCCATCTGCTGAATTTCGAAAAACATTCGAGCTTCCAACAGGCGTTGCATGAAGCAGCTGTGAACAATGATTTTCAGGTGGTTCTGCTCAGTGAGGAATTCAATCCTGTTTTCACGATTGAAACCAGACATCAGACTACGATAAATGAGATAATTCGCCACGGCAAGGAGGTCGCACTGAATTTAGGGCATATTTACAGCCTTATCGAAATAAACGGTGTGCTGACCTACTGGGGACTGCTTTACCTCAACAACGAAAAATATTATCTGTTCATCGTGGACAACGACGATAATTATTCGGCGGGCGAAATAACCAAGCTTGCTGAGATTATCGAGCTTGCGATGGGTATGTGGAAGTTTACGCCGGAGAGAGATGCCAAGGCGGAGCTGGTAAAAGCCCTTATGAGGGGAAACAAGAGCTTGGCTTATTCGCTTCGTGAAGAAGCAGGCATCAAGGCATCGGATATACTGTCGGTCTTTTATGCAAGAGGCATAGAAACGGGACAGGCCGATGAGGTCATAGACCGCTTTGTCAGAGAGGAAATTCTCGATATCATCAAGATTACCGAGGATGACGAAAGCTATGCAATACTGCTCAGAGGCGAAAAACTCAAGGAGGACGAGGAACGCTCCGAAACGGCAGCCTGTGTCGAGCTTTTCGATGCACTCAAGGAAAACAAGAGCGTTCGAATTTTCCATGTGACCGGACTTGACAGAATCGAGGGTGCCGGAGACGGTTTCCGACTTATCGGTGAAACCTGGGCGTTCGTAGAGAGCATTTTCCCGTACAAGAGAGTTTTCTCAAAGTACGAGCTTGCACTTGTCAGCAACTGCATCAACATTCAGGTGCAGGGCGGTCATCTCAAAAAGAACTATATGGATTTGCTCGATCCGTTCCGCAAGGAGGGGGATAACAAATCCAAGCAGCTCTTGGAGACCCTGGAAACCTTCGCATTGGATGCCGGCATGAACAGCGGTAAGACCGCCGAGTTTATGGGCATACATACCAATACGGTACAGTACAGATTGAAGAAAATCAACGACCTTTTAGGTGCGGAGATTACGGGCAACCGTGTAATCCCGGGGCTGACGATTGCACTGGCACTTCAGAGGATGGAAAATGCAAAGAAATAATCTTAGAATCGGTAAAATTGAATTGGAAAGTCCTTTTTTGCTGGCTCCGCTTGCGGGAATTACCGACGGTCCGTTTCGCCGCATATGCCGCGGAATGGGAGCTGCGATGGTTTATTCCGAGATGGTCAGTGCCAAGGGACTTTGGTATAAGGATAAAAACACAGGCAGGCTCCTCGAAATCTTAGATGGCGAGGAGCCTGTGGCGTACCAGCTGTTCGGACATGAGCCGGAAATCATGGCTTTTGCGGCACAAAAGCTGGCACAGAACGAAAATGCACTGATCGATATTAACATGGGCTGTCCGGTGCCCAAGGTCGTGAAAAACGGCGAAGGCTCGGCACTTATGAAGAATCCGCAGCTCGTGTTCGATGTGGTCGAGGCAGCGGTGAAGCATACGGCAAAGCCTGTCACGGTCAAAATCAGAGCGGGCTGGGACAGCAGCTCGGTCAATGCCGTCGAGGTGGCGAGTGCCGCAGCGGCAGCAGGAGCTGCCGCTGTTGCGGTCCACGGCCGCACCCGTGAGCAGTTTTACAGCGGGCGGGCGGACCGCACGGTCATCGCCGCCGTTAAGCACGCACTCAGCATTCCTGTAATCGGAAACGGCGACGTGACCGACGGCAGCTCCGCACTCAGAATGATGCACGAAACAGGCTGTGACTTCGTGATGGTCGGCAGGGGGGCCTTGGGTAACCCCTGGCTTTTCCGTGAGCTGAATGCCGTATGGGAAAGCGTGGGCGGCAATCCCGACAGCCCGGAGGCTCTTAAGCTTATGAACGGCAGCGAG
>CAZLTX010000056.1:4866-7124 GCA_964562555.1 uncultured Oscillospiraceae bacterium | reverse complement strand
CCGCCGAATCTGCGGCTTCTGCCTCCGAACTCGTTTATCATCTTTTCAAATTCGTCGGGTGTAAAATCCGGCCACAGCGAATCCGTAAACGCAAGCTCACTGTATGCCGCCTGCCACAGCAAAAAGTTCGAAAGCCGCTGTTCTCCGCTGGTTCTGATTATCAGATCCGGATCCGGAATGTCATCGTTTTCTTCGCCGGTATAAAGATATCCCGCAAGCATAGCCTCGTCTATATCCTCGGCCTTGATTTTGCCCTCGGCTGCCTCCGCTCCTATACGCCGAACAGCTCTCAGAATTTCCGCTCTGCTGCCGTAGTTCAGTGCTATATTGAATTGCAGTCCGTCGTTTTCCTTCGTCGTTTCAAGTGCCTTTTCGATGCTGCTTACGGCTGCTTTCGGAATTTTCGAATAGTCGCCCAGGATGTGAACCTTTACATTGTTCGCATTCAGCTCTTCAAGCTCGCTTGCCACGAACTTTACCAAAAGATTAAAAATTCCGCCGACCTCCTCCTGCGAGCGTTTCCAGTTTTCTGTGGAAAACGCATAGACCGTCAGATATTTGATTCCGAGCACATCTGCCCGTTTGATGATTTCCTTCATCGCATACATACCGCGGTTGTGTCCGGCAAGCCTTGTCACCTTGTTTTTTTCCGCCCACCTGCCGTTTCCGTCCATGATTACCGCAACATGCTGCGGAATTTTCACCGTTTCGTTCATTACTCAGTTTCTCCTGCAATATTTTTTATGACTTTCTTTGCGGCATAGCTTTTCGCCGTCCGCATAGATTAAAGCCTATAAACAGTGTGGCTGCAAAACACAGCCACACGAATATTACCATATTGTATCACAAAGGACAAGTCCGCTACGGATTAAACCTCCATGATTTCTTTGTCCTTGGCTGCGATAATGTCGTCGATTTCCTTGGTTGTCTTGTCTGTTGCTTTCTGTACATCGTCCAGTGCCTTCTTAAGATCGTCCTCGGTAATCTCGTGATTCTTTTCGAGCTTCTTCAGCTCGTCATTTGCCTCTCTTCTGAGGTTACGCAGTGCAACCTTGCTGTCCTCGCCCATCTTCTTAACTGTCTTGGTCAGCTCTTTTCTTCTTTCCTCTGTAACCTGAGGGATTACCAGTCTGACGCACTTGCCGTCGTTTGACGGGTTGATGCCGATGTTTGCGATATTGATTGCCTTTTCGATTTCGGAAATCGACTTAGGGTCAAACGGTGTAATCATCAGCGTTCTCGGATCCGGAACCGAAATATTGGATAAATTTTTCAGTGGTGTCGGTGAGCCGTAATAATCTACCATTACCTTGTCCAAAAGTGCCGGATTAGCTCTGCCGGCTCTGACAGTGTTCAGATCCTCTTTCAAAATTGAAATCGTCTTTTTGCTTCTTTCTTCGAGATTTTTCTTAATGGTTTCCATCATATCCTCCTACTTAATAATCGTTCCTATCTTTTCGCCTTGGATTGCCTTAAGCACATTTCCTTCTTCGGCGATTGCAAACACATGTATCATAATTCCGTTGTCCTTGCACAGTGTGGCTGCGGTCAAATCCATGACCTTCAAATCTCTTTCGACTACCTCCATGTGCGTCAGCTCGTCGAAACGAACCGCATTCGGATTTACCGCCGGATCGCTGTCGTATACTCCGTCTATGTTCTTCGCAAGCAGAATTACATCTGCATCGATTTCGGCTGCTCTGAGTGCCGCTGCCGTATCGGTAGAGAAGAACGGATTGCCCGTACCTGCTCCGAAGATGACCACGTCTCCGTGCTCCAGATGGCTCAAGGCTCTTCTGCGTGCATACGGCTCTGCGATTTCTCTCATTTCTATGGCTGTCTGCACCTTGGCATCAACGCCGAGTGCCAAAAATGCATCCTGAAGTGCCAGTGAATTCATCACAGTAGCAAGCATTCCCATATAGTCCGCCGTCGCTCTGTCCATGTCCTTGCTCGTTCTGCCTCTCCAAAAGTTGCCGCCGCCCACGACTATGGCAACCTGAACGCCGAGGTCGTGTATTTCCTTGACTTCCTTTGCCACCTTGCGTGTCATTTCCTCATTGATGCCGAAGTGCTGCTCTCCTGCGAGTGCCTCACCGCTTATCTTTAACAAAACTCGTTTATATATGGGTTTCATCTGCTGCCTCCCGAAATTCAATTTTAGTGCCATGTTTATCCCCCTTATTCTAACATAAAAAGGGCTCTTGTAAAAGCCCTTTTTCACATCTATTTGATACTTTCGTATTCAGATTTTGAAC
>CAZLTX010000056.1:2700-4766 GCA_964562555.1 uncultured Oscillospiraceae bacterium | reverse complement strand
CTTGTAAAAGCCCTTTTTCACATCTATTTGATACTTTCGTATTCAGATTTTGAACTAGTAAATCAAAGCAAAACCCCGGAGGCTGTACCTTCGGTGCTAATTTTCGAATTTTCGTCAAAAGCTTGCGGTTCACGTCGAAAGCTTGAATCGGAAGCCGCTGCCTGCGAGGCGGTGCTGCTGCACTCAGCTTACAAAAAGCTTTGCACCGCCTCTTCGTGCGTAAGCGGCGAAAGCATGGCAAGCGGTATCTGAAATACGGTTTTGGCACCTGTTTCGCCCAGCTTTGCCATGCGGTATGCCGCTCTCGCATAAGCTGTCATCACGCCTGCGGTGAATTCCGGATTGGAGTCAAGCTTGAGCGAAAACTCGAGGGTCGCACGGGACACCGCTGATAAGCTGCGTGGATCGGCTTTGAATGCAGCGGTCGGGGCGGAATTGCTTTGGAGGGTCGCACGGGACACCGCTGCGGCGGTGTCTGCTGCTGCTTTTTCGGAGCTCGGCAAAGCAGCAGCAGGGCAGGGCAACGCCCTGCCCGTGCGACCCGACCTGATAACCGTGCCTCCGTGCGGCATAGCCCCGTGCTTTTCACGCAGCTCCTCCATGCTCACAAAGTTCACCTCTGTTTTATAGCCTTCAAAATAATTCGGCATATGTATTATTTCTTCTCGAATTCTCTCCCTGTCCGCACCGTCCTCTGCCACAACAAAGCATCGGCGTTCATGCATGCCCATAAGCCCCTTGCCGTATATTTCTTCAAACCTTCCGTTTCTCGCCGCCTCAAGTGCTTCGCTGCTCGGAATCGTGTACTGCCTCGCATCTGCCACTCCCGCAATTCGCCTTATCGCATCGGAATGACCCTGGCTGATACCCTCTCCCCAAAAAGTCAAGCTCTGTCCGCACGGCAGCACCGCCTCGCTCATAAGGCGTATAAGAGAAAACAGCCCCGGATCCCAGCCCGCTGCTATGACCGCAAGCCTTCCGCCCTGCCTCGCACTTTTTTCAACCCTCTTGTAATGCTCCCATATCTCAGCATGATTGTCAAAGCTGTCAACTATGTTATACCGCCGAGCATATCTCGGACTCTGCTGCGGCAAATCCTGTGCCGAGCCGCCGCATACCAGCAGCACATCAGGCGGCTCGAAGGACGGAGATTCCACCTCCAAAGCCGCAGCCGCAAGCACCGCTGTGTCTTTCGTAAGCGGCACGACACTTTTCGGCTCCCTCCGTGTAAAGATATTTGTCAACCGCATATCCGAGCTCTCGAGCACCGCAAGCTCTGCCGCCCTGCCCAGATTTCCGAAGCCTGCAATTGCGACCTTGATTCTTTCACATTTCCACATATATCAATTCCTTTCCGCCCCGCAATCTTTTTTCAATCGGTCGGAGCAGAGCCCCGACCCTACAGTGCCTGCGTGATTCTGTTTCGCTTGCGAGCAAGCAGCCACAGCCGCCGAAAAAGGGTTTCGAGCCCCCTGCGGCGAGAAACTACCTTTCCAAGTCGGCGTCCCCGCCAATGCGAGGCTGATAATTTTCCGCCGAATTTGCGAAGAACCGCTTGGACTGCCGACGAGCTTCGCCACGAGTTTGGCTGCGAAATTGCACTGTCTGAGCAGACACAGTCTGCGAGTTTGCAATTTCACCCAAACTCGAAGAAGTGAGTCGCTTGCAGTCCACGGTGATGAGCAGTGAGGCTGAAAATTACCTCAGCCTCACAAAAAAAGGTTTCGAGCCCTGCGGCGAGAAACTACCTTTCCAAGTCAGCGTCCCCGCCAATGTGAGGCTGATAATTTTTTCGTCTTGCGTTTTGAGAAGTCGCTTGCGGCTGTCTGCGAAGCGAGCTTAAGCTTTGGCTAATTGCATTGCACTGTTTGAGCACCTTTGGTGCGAGTTTGCAATGCAATCCAAAGCTTGCGAACGAGCAGCCACAGCCGCCGACGACGAAAAAGCACAGCGAAAAAATTACCTCAGCCTCACAAAACTTTTGCTGCTCCTACTCTCCCTTTTTACTCGAAAAATCCCCAGCGGCACTATCTGCCTGCGTTCCAGCACCTCAGCAACGCCGTCGA
>CAZLTX010000056.1:0-2600 GCA_964562555.1 uncultured Oscillospiraceae bacterium | reverse complement strand
AAAATCCCCAGCGGCACTATCTGCCTGCGTTCCAGCACCTCAGCAACGCCGTCGATGTCCTCGCTTCTCAGATAAAGTCCCGTACCGCACGAGCGTATAAGCTCGGTCGGCAGCTTCTTCATTGTCGAACGGATACCGCTTTCTTCAAGCATATCCTGTGCATATGCCGCCTTGTAAAAAGACGAAAACGACAAAATATATTCTTGTTCCACCTGCATTACCTCCTCTTTCGCATGTATCACTGACATTAGATTTTATCAGCTTTCATCAGCCCGTAATTTTTCTGACAACAAGCTCCTTAAAGCTTGCCTTTTCTACCTTCTTTTCTGCCAAAAGCGGATAGCCTGCAAGTTCTTTTCCGTTCTTGTATACAACAATTTCTCCGACCTTTTCACCCGCCGCAAGAGGCAAAGGTACATTTTCGTCCAGTCTGATTTTGCTCGTCACACTGTCACTTTCACCTTTAGGTGCAAGCACCGTTATCCTTTCGCCGCTGATCAGCCGCACAGCTTCCGGAGTACCGCCCGCAACGCTCATTTCACCGACCACAGCTCCTTCTTCCGCAACGACAACCGCCTCATAATTGGCAAAACCGTAGTCAAACAGCTTGGCAACCTCGGCATTTCTGAGCTTAGAGCTTTCACAGCCGAGTGCTACGGCGATAAGATGTGCGTCATCTCTTGTTGCAGAAGCACTGAGACAATAGCCTGCGTCCGCAGTGTAGCCGGTCTTGATTCCATTGCAGCCTTGATACGTTTTGATCAGCTTATTCGTATTGGTAAGACCGAACTCCTTTTCCTTTCCCGGGAGTCCCACGCTTATGCTGCTCTGCCATGTCGTAAACCACTCATGGGTCTGTTCGAAAGCGTAGAGCTTTTTCGACATGACTGCTATATCATATGCACTTGAGTAGTGATCTGCTACAGGAAGTCCGTTGGTATTGACAAAATGCGTATCACGCATTCCCAGCTCCTCCGCCTTAGCATTCATACGCTCCACGAAAATCTCCTCACTGCCTGCCACAAACTCGGAAAGTGCCACGCATCCGTCATTTGCACTTGCCATTGCCACACCTTTCATAAGCTCAGCTACAGTGTGCGTTTCTCCCGCTTCCATATACATCTGACTTCCGCCCATTGATGCCGCCCGTTCCGAAATCGTTACTTGGTCATCTAATGTAATTCTGCCGCTTTCCACAGCCTCCATCACCAAAAGCATGGTCATGACCTTGGTTACCGAGGCAAGCGGCAGCTCCTTGTGTGCGTCCTGCTGAAACAGGATCTCACCGCTCTCGGCATCAATCAAAACAGCTCCCTTTGCCGCTATGCTGAAAGCTGTATTTTCGCCTCTGTCCTCGCTCGGAACATCTTTTACGGTTTCGACCTCTATCGGCTCGTGTTTCGGCAATTTTTCTCCCAAATGTGAAAGTCCTACAAATCCGCACAGGATCAAACTAACCCCGACCAAACTCGATACTATCCTTTTCCACATAAAAAAGCCTCACTCTTTCACCTTTCGTGGTAAAATATATGAGGCTTTCCTGTTCAATATGTCTGTTTTGTTCCGGCAAATCAAATATAGGTATTCAGATATATCTTTGCTTGGTTATATGTTATCACACTTTCACTTTTTACACTTCATGCTTTATTACTTTAGCTGATTCTTCAATCTCTTGTCTCCCTTACTTATATTTCATGGTATATTGTCCTCGATGTTCCCGTTACCGTATCCACAAGGCTGCCGTTCTTATAGCATTTTGCAGTATACTCATAGAAGTAATAAGCGTTAACACTAACATTTGCAGTCTCAAGAAACATAAATGTACTTATCTGTTTAGTCATTGTCTGATTATAAATCTTCGCAACAGCACCCGAAGTTCTCTTGAGTTTGACTTCGATATTCACCCTATCAAGCGAGGTGTCACTGGGTGTGCACACTAAGATTTTCATGTCAATACCGTCATCTGTCGACGAAATTATGCTGTTTGCAGCAGTAACCACATTATAGCAAGGCATTACATCGTACTCTGCCGCAAATGCCTCAGTTCCGGCAAACGCCACGAGACAAACCATAAACAATGTTAAAATTTTTTTCTTCATAATAGAGGTTCCTCCTTTTTTCTTTCTGCCATATATAACGCAAATATTTTAAAAAAGAGGACAAAAATATTAAATTTCTTTTAAGTTTTCAATAAAATTTTTCCCTGTTTCATATCCGGCATTCGTCTGAACTGTTATTGCGACTTTGTTTGTAACAGCCTCTATGAATACATCACTACCTGTTTCACTTACCAATAAACGAAAATCACCTATTGTATCTTCTTTTATATCACTATGCTCACTATCCAACTGGGAAACAAAATTTTCCTTCACAGTCTGTGTATACAAAATAAATTTTCCCTCTTCATCTGCATATTGTACAATAACACTATCTTTTGCATTATCTTCAAATACAATTTCGTACCCTTTGAGTAGCTTGCAAACATTATACTGCGGAAACTTATCATCATCGTTAGCTTTGCTTTCTATATGATCACTATGCTCTCCAAACAGAAAATCCAGTCCCCAAATCCTCCACGCACTTGCCTCCGGCACCGCAGC
>CAZLTX010000055.1:2834-7139 GCA_964562555.1 uncultured Oscillospiraceae bacterium | reverse complement strand
AATTCGGTCAAGCTCCTTTCGGTTTTTCACCGAATCGAGGTCGAGCCTTGCAGCCTCCGCCCCCGGAAAGCTCTGCTTTACAGCCTCCTCCACCTGCTCGGTGCCTATGCCGAAATGCTTGATATATCTGCTGCCGCACGACGGACATGCACGCGGCACCGGATAGCGTTTGCCGCAGTAATGGCACACCATAGCCTCACTCGTCTTGTGATACACAAGCGAAAGCTCGCATTCGGGACATTTCATAACCTTGCCGCATTCTCTGCATGAAACGAAATTGGAATATCCCCTGCGGTTCTGCATGAGAATCACCTGCTCACCGTCGTTCAGGCTTTGCTGCACAGCCTCGAAAAGTCTGCGGCTGAAAACCGTCGTGTTTCCCTCTCTCAGCTCTTTACGCATATCTATCAGCTCTACCGCAGGCAGCGGTGTGCGGTTATATCTTTCAGTTAAGCGTATCAGCTTATAAATTCCCTGTCTGCACCTTTCGTATGAGGTTACGGACGGTGTCGCACTTCCCATTATCAAGACTCCGTCCGTATATTGGAGTCTTTTCGCAGCCACCTCTACGGTATCGTATTTCGGACTCATATCCGATTTATAGCTTGCCTCATGCTCTTCGTCCATCACGATGAGCCCTATATTGTCAAGCGGAGCGAACACGCCCATGCGTGCACCTATTACGATTTGAGCCTTGCCTGTGCGTATCCTCTGCCATTCGTCATATCTTTCCCTCGGCGTAAGCTTGCTATGCATAACGGCAATCCTTTCCTTGCCGAACCTGCCTATGAATCTCTCCACAATCTGATTGGTAAGCGAGATTTCGGGTACAAGCATGATTGCTGTCCTGCCCTGCGAAAGGCAGCTTGCGACCGCCTCCATATACACCTGTGTCTTGCCGCTTGCCGTTACTCCGTGAATCAAGAATATCTCACGCCTTGAGTTCAAAACCGCATCGTTTATCGTATCGACAGCCGCCTGCTGTTCTTCGGTCAGAGCCTCGGGCGGCGTATATTTTCCTTTCAGATTGCGATACGGCTCCTTTTCCTTGCCCTCCTTGGGCGGCTTGCCGTTCACCGTAAAACAGTTTATCGCATCGGAATATGTTATAGCATAGCGTGTCTTCATCCAAATCGCCGTTCTGATCATTTCCTCGTTCAGACAGCCGGCACGGTCTTTTTCCTCTATCGCCTTGAGCTTATCCTCAGGGCAGTCCGCAGTGTCCGCAGTGCTGAAAACAAAGCCGAATTTCGATTTGTTTCCTCTGCCGAACGGGATTTTCACTCTGTCACCTATATCTACAGATAAGCCGTCCGTGCGATAGGTAAAAAACATATCCGTATGTCTGCTTTTGTTTTCAACAACTACATTTGCGTACTTCATCTTTTCCTTTTCTTATTACAGCTGTTACACCTGTTTTACATTTCAATGCATTTGTATTGCAGTCATTTCAGCATTAGAGCAGATAAATCTTATGCTCCGCACAGGTGTCTATCATTTCCTGCGGCCATACAGATGCCTGAACCTCTCCGATATGTGCCTTTCTCAGGAAAAACATACAAAGTCTGCTCTGTCCGATACCGCCGCCTATCGTGTACGGCAGCTCGTCGTTCAAAATCGCCTTTTGGAATGTCAGCTCCGCTCTTTCAGGGCAGCCGGCTTCCTCAAGCTGCTTTCTCATAGCCTCGGCATCAACACGTATACCCATGGAGGAAATTTCAAAGGCTCTGTCAAGCACCTCGTTCCAAAGTATAATATCGCCGTTAAGCTCCCAATCGTCGTAGTCCGGAGATCTGCCGTCGTGCTTCTGACCCGATGCGAGTCTGCCGCCTATCTTCATAATGAAAACAGCTCCGTGCTCCTTGGTGATTGCGTCCTCTCTCTCCTTAGGTGTGAGCTTCGGATACATGTCCTCAAGCTCCTGCGTGGTAACAAAGAAAATCTCGTTCGGAATCTCCGTCTGAATGTTGCGGTAAAGTCTGTTTACGTAGTCACCGAGATTCTTGATCGCATTGTAGATGGTGGTAACCGTTTCTCTCAGATATTCCTCGCTTCTCTGCTCCTTGGTTATAACCTTTTCCCAGTCCCACTGGTCAACATATATCGAATGAAGATTGTCGAGATCCTCATCTCTTCTGATAGCGTTCATGTCCGTATAAATTCCGTGTCCCGGCTCGATTCCGTACTTGCCGAGTGCCATTCTCTTCCATTTTGCAAGCGACTGTACGACCTCGACCTCAAGCTCGTCTATGTCCTTGAGCGTGAAGGTAACACGTCTTTCGGTTCCGTTAAGGTTGTCGTTAAGACCCGTCTTAGGATCTACGAAAAGCGGTGCCGATACACGACGAAGCTGCAAGCCGTATGCCAATTCCTGCTGGAAGAAGTCCTTTATCTTTTTAATCGCTCTCTGGCTCTCCATCAAATCGATGGCAGATTCATAGTTTTCAGGTAAAATCAATGGTAACATTTTTAGTCCTCCGTGTCTGTATTTTTTATCTGTTTGTCTGTTTTAATATTGTCCTGTTTGTCATAGCCGTCCCATTTGGAATACTCACAGCCGCAGTAATTCTGCCGATAAAGCTCGTATTCCCTTGACAGCTCTATGCTGCGTTGAAATCCCGCCTTTTTCTTGAAATCCACATCAAGAAATTCCAAGCCGTACATTGCCGCAAGCTCGGTTCCTATGGCAGAAATCAACGGATAATTTTTATGAGGGCTGACCGTCAGCGTGGTTCCGAACAGATTATTTCCCGTTCTCACCGCCACCTGTGCCGTTCGTTCAAGCCTCAGTTTGAAGCATTCCGTACAGCGTCTGCCGCCCTCAGGCTCATTGCTGTAGCCGGCACAGACCTTAAAATAGTCCTCCGGCAAATACTCTCCTTCTATAAACAAAACCCGATCCTCTTCGGCAAGGCACTCGTTATACGCATTCAGAAACTTTATCTGAGCCGCTTT
This sequence comes from uncultured Oscillospiraceae bacterium, assembly GCA_964562555.1. Taxonomy (GTDB): domain Bacteria; phylum Bacillota; class Clostridia; order Peptostreptococcales; family Anaerovoracaceae; genus CAG-238. Next base: position 4,184 of record CAZLTX010000055.1, on the reverse strand, counting down.
TCGCTTTTCGTATTCGTCCGCATCTGTGATGTTCGGATTATAGAAAAACACGGTTATGCGGTAATCCGGCAAAAGTCTTTCGATACACGCCGTACTGCACGGTCCGCAGCAGGAATGCAGCAAAACATGTTTTTTTTCGATTTTGGTCTGATCGGAAAGCTCCGCATCCGGAGTGTAAAAGCTCATATCGCTGATTTTATCACATATCTGTACGCCGCTTTGCTTCTTTTCCATATATCATGTGCCTCCTTCCTTGACAAGTTTATCATTTTCATTTAGATTTATTATATGACATTAAATTATACCACAAATCACAGTGAATAGAAAGAGGAAAATAGCCATGAAAACCTTATTTCCCGATTATCTTAACGAGCTTTACGGAGGCAGCCGCTATCACTCCGTCAATACATATCTCAAACGCAGCTTCGGCGAGAAAACCATCAAGCTGGCAATCGACGGCGGCTTTAGCTGTCCGAACCGTGACGGCTCCAAGGGATTTGGCGGCTGCACCTTTTGCTCGGACAGCGGCTCCGGTGAATTTGCCTCAGATATAAGCGACCAAATCCGCCTCTATGCCGACAAATGGCCTCACGCAAAATACTTGGCATATTTTCAAAACCATACCAACACATATGCACCCGTTTCCGAGCTTCGTGAAAAATACTATGCGGTGCTTGAGAAGCCCGAAATCGAGGGACTGGTGATAGGAACTCGTCCCGATTGTCTTTCCGAGGAGGTTTTGGAGCTGCTTGCGGAAATAAATCAAAAGCATTTTCTGTGGGTCGAGCTGGGCTTGCAGACCATACACGACAGCACCGCCGCGGAAATCAACCGCTGCTATGAGCTTTCTGTATTCGACCGTGCCATGCGGGAGCTTTCCGCACGCAATATCAAGACCGTCGTTCATCTGATACTCGGTCTGCCGGGCGAAAGCCGTGATATGATGCTTGAATCCGTGCGATATGTTTCCTCGATTCCCGAGCTTTTCGGCATGAAGCTTCATCTTCTTAACATTGTAAAAGGCTCGCAGATGGAATATCTCTATCCCGACTACCAGCCTTTCGCATCTATCGAAGAATATGTTAAGCTTGTGGTTGACTGCCTCGAAATCATACCGCCGTCAGTCACAATTCACCGTCTGACAGGAGATGCCCCTCGCCCGATTTTGATAAGCCCTGCGTGGAGCTTTAACAAGAGAACCATCCTTAACGGTATCAATGACCGCCTGCACATGCTCGACACATGGCAGGGAAAGAAATGCGAGGGGTTGCGGTTCTAATTTGCGGTTCGAACCTGTATCTTGGTGAACGGCGTGTATATGGTTTCGCCGCAAACCGTTCTTATGCCTCT
>CAZLTX010000055.1:0-2734 GCA_964562555.1 uncultured Oscillospiraceae bacterium | reverse complement strand
GTATATTTCTTTATCAGTGCCGCCTTTTCGTCTGCATCAAGCTCCTTGACGGTCAGCGTGCAGACCTTTTCGCCTGCCGCATATTTGTCCGTTTCCGCTGCTGTTACCCTTATCTTGACCGAGCCTGCACCTACAACCTTGACCTGTCCGTTCTCGTCCACAGTTGCAACCTCAGTATTGTCTGAGCTGTAGCCGAGGGCACCGTCACCGCTCGTCTTTGCTTTCAGATTGAAGCCCTTGTCTGTTTCCTTGCGAGTGTACTTTGTGTACGCCGTGGTCACAGTCTGTACCTCTTTTTTCGGCTGCTCCGGTTCGGTAGGCATTACCGTCGGACTTTCCTCTTCCTGTGTCGGCAGCTTGCATACCGATGTCGGCATACCGTCGTATACAGGAATTAAAAATGTCATAGCTGAATCGAGGACTGAAATATATCCGTTTCTGAGTGCCGCAGCCTCGCTTTCGGCTCCTTGAACATTAGTCATGTACTGTCCCTGTCCTACGCTCGCTTCACCGTTCATCACATTCCATTTTTTGAAGTACAGCGTATTTTTGTTGCTTCTCACGTAGTTCAGTCCGTAGAACTCCGCACCGCCCATTACGGACTTGCGAACGCTGTCCCACGGTCTTTCGTATGAACCGTCCTGCGAGGCATACCAAAGTCCTCTGGTCACTGCGTCCATACTGCCCGACTTATATGCACCTATATTGAAATAGTTATAGTATCCCTCATAACCCGAAACGCTGCCCGAAACCGAACCGCCTCTGCCGTTTGAGCCCTGCTCCACCAGTATCATAGATGCAAGCACATAAGGGTTGACATCCGCAAATTCTCCCGCCTGCATAAGCAGCTCCGTATAGCTCGTGCCCGGCTCGTCCGTCAGAGCTCCCTCCATAAAGGTTCCCGCAAGCAGCGAATTCAAGCCGTTTTCATTCTGCGTCTCTGCATCAAAGGAATGGGTCAAAAACTGAAAAATTCCGACTTGATTCAAAAAATTCCTCGGATCCAAATAGTATTTTATGATTCCCTCGGAGGCACATACCCAGCCGCCGCTGTCGTATATGATGTATTTTCCCGTTTCGGCATTGTATGCTCCCTCGGCCTTTGATTTCCAAGCCGCAGGTGAACCCGAGGCTGCCAAGCTCGTACCGAGCTTGCTCTCCTTGGACACGACCGTATTCCATGAAAGTCCCGTATGTGCCGCCTTAAATGTCCAGTCCGGATACTTTGTATGTAAAGCTCTCAAATAATCCTTGTAGCTTTCCGGGAAACCCTCGCTGCTCAGTTTGTTTTCAAAGTCGGCATCATATACATAATCGCTGCTGCTTTCGATGGCTATATAATCTGCCGAGGCATAGCCGAGGCTGCCCGATTTATAGCTTATGTAATACCACTTGCCGCCGAGGCTGTCCGCAGCCTCGCCCAAAATCGTCACTCTGTCGTTCAGCGACAAAGCTCCCGTAGGCTTGTACTCCGTACCCGGACCGCTCCTTACATTCAGTGAAGTGGTTGCCACAACTCCCGTATCCGAAACCGCTGCCGAGGCGGTATCTGCACACAAAAGCCCGCCGAGCAGCATCAGTACTGTCAGCATCATAAGCAGCCACACTGTTTTTAATGCAGCAGCCTTTTTAATGCTGCCGCTTGTCTGTCTGTTTTCCGTATATTCCAACTTGCTCCCCCTGTTCCGATTTCACCCTGCCGTCTATCTGTCCGGACCGAGTCTGCCATCATTGTAGTGTTTACGGCAAAGCGACACATACATGTCGTTTCCGCCGACTACTATCTGCTCGCCCTGCTTTACGAACTGTCCGTCAACTACTCTGGCTACCATGGTAGCCTTGCGTCCGCACCAGCATATGGTCTTGATTTCTTCGATTTTGTCGGCATAAATGAGCATATAGTAAGAGCCTTCGAAAAGCTCGTTTCTGAAATCGTTTTTCAGTCCGTATGCCAGTACCGGTACATCAAAGCTGTCCACGATTTCCACAAGCTCCTGAACATGATGTTTTTTGAGGAACTGACATTCATCTATAAGAACGCAGTCGATAGGCTGTTTTTCGTTTTCACGCATGAAAAGCTCCAAAATATTGGTGTCGTTGCTCACGATGGTCGCCTCACGCTGTATGCCTATTCTGGAAGTGATAACACCCGTGCCGTAGCGATTGTCGGTCGCAGGAATAAGGGTCAGGACATGCTTGCCCCTTTCCTCGTAATTGTATGCCACCTTGATAAGCTCAATCGATTTTCCGGCATTCATTGTACTGTATCTGTAATATAGCTGTGCCATAATTGCCTCCCGCTGAAATAATTTAAGTTTGTATACTTCTATTGTAGCGGATAGAGTGCGAAAAATCAAATATTTTGTCCTTTTATGCAGGCAAAATTTATGGTATATTAGTATGTATGGACTAAATAAAGATTTTACGAAAGGATTCTTATGGAAGCTCTGATTATATTGATTTTGAAATGCCTGCTGCTGGGAGTTATTTGGGCAGCACTGTTTATTCCGATTTTGTTCGACAGAGGAGGCTGGCTGAAATATCTTATTACCGTGCTCGTTATTGCTCTGGTATGCTTTGTTTTCAGAGGTTGGGCTGCTACAATCAACAAAATGACGCTCATTGCACTCATCACACTTGTGATCTCATGGATAAGCTCCATGGCGGTGTTTGACAGGGAGTCCAAGGTCAAGTCGAAGGTCATCTCCTTCGCCTGCGTGATGGCTGCCTTCGC
>CAZLTX010000054.1:0-7161 GCA_964562555.1 uncultured Oscillospiraceae bacterium | reverse complement strand
TGAATACAGAGTTTATCACATCAGCATTGAAATAATGCTGATTTTCTGTTAAAATTAAAGTTGAACTTATTAGCACAGGAGGGGACTTCCTTTATGAAAGCATTAAAAATTGTTCGAAATATCGGACTTGGCATATTGATATTGGCTCTTGTAATCGTAGGAGTTTTGGCAGGAATGTATTTTCACCGTTCTTCGCCGGAAGATGTAATCGTGTATGAAACCACGAATCCGTTCACCAAGAACACACCGCAGATTGCGGCACATCGCAGCGGTGCGGGAATTTTGCCGGAAAATACTCTGCTTGCATTCCGAAGCTGTACGGAAAACGATGATTACAAGCCTGATGTTTTCGAATTTGACCTGCATATGACCGCAGACGGAGTTCCCGTGCTGCTGCACGACGATGAGCTTGACCGCACAGCGGACAGCGAGCTTGTATTCGGTGAAACAGGTGTTTTGGCAAAGGACAAGACCTACGACGAATTAAGACAGCTTAACATGGGAGCAAAATTCACCGCAGACGACGGCAGTATGCCTTATGCCGAGCTGCACGGTGATGATGTTCCGGACGAGCTTAGAATTTTGAGCTTGACAGATGCACTTGATTATCTGAGCGGCAAAGGTGATTTTCGCTATGTAATAGAGGTAAAGGACGGCGGCGAGCTCGGAAAACAATGCGTTGACATTCTGTACCAAACCTTAAAAGAGCGTGATTTGATCGATAATGTGGCTTTCGGTTCATTTAACGGTGAAATTTCGGACTACAAAGACGAAAAATATCCCGATTTGATCCGAGGTGCTTATGCATCTGAGGTGCTTGATTTTTATATAGCCTCGCTTTTGGACAAGGAGGATTATGAACCGACCTTCGGCGTACTTCAGATACCGTTTGCAAATGCGAAGGAATCTTACTATATGAATCTCGGAACCGCAAGGCTTATCAACTATGCACATAAGCATAATCTTGCGGTGCAGTACTGGACCATCAATGAGGCAGAAGATATGGAATATCTGATGTCCGTCGGTGCAGACTGCGTTATGACCGATTATCCTGATATTGCTTATAAGCTTCGCAGCGAAACGAAAGGAATAAAATGATAAGAGTTTTAGACAAATCCATAGCGGATAAAATTGCGGCAGGAGAGGTTATAGAAAGACCGGTTTCCATAGTCAAGGAGCTGGTTGAAAATTCTCTCGATGCGGGGGCATCATCTGTCGTGGTTGAAATCAAAAACGGCGGAAAATCATATATAAGGGTTACGGATGACGGCTGCGGTATTGCTCGCAGTGAAGCCGATACCGCCTTTCTTCGCCATGCGACCAGCAAAATTTCATCTGTGCGGGATTTGGATTCGATTGAAACTCTCGGTTTCAGAGGGGAGGCACTCGCATCTGTGGCTGCCGTTACAAGATGTGAGCTGATATCGAAAACCAAAGATTCCAAGTCCGGAGTCCGAATAGTGATTCACGGCGGTAACCTTATAACAAACGAGCAAACAGGCTGTCCGGACGGTACCACTATAGTAATTAAGGATTTGTTTTACAATACACCGGCTCGCCTTAAATTTATGAAAAGCGACGGAGCGGAGAGCAGTCTGATTATAGATTTTCTTTCGCAGATTGCACTTGCGTACAAGGATATTAAATTTCGACTTATAAATAACGGCAAGATATTGTTCACCACACCCGGAGACGGAAACCGCCTCAACACCATAATCCGAATATACAAGGACATAGATGCGAAAAACATGGTGCCAGTAAGCTATTCTGAGGACGGTCTTGCTGTAGACGGATATATTTCAACACCTGCCTTGAGCAAAACAGGCAGAGGAAGTCAGATTTTCTTCGTGAACGGCCGTGTGGTAAACAGTAAGGTCATAGAAAAAGGAGTTACGCTCGGATATAAGGAAAGACTTTTCGAGGGACGTTTTCCGGTGATATATCTTTTTCTCCGGGTGGATCCGAAAACTCTTGATGTCAATATCCACCCGAACAAGCGTGAGGTTCGTTTCGATGACGAAAACCTGATTGCCGAGTTTATTTCCCGGGCAATAAAGAACGCACTGGCAAGCCGTGAAGCCGTGGTAGATGCGGGAAATCTGTTCAAAAAAGATAAAAGCTACGATGAACTCTTCGGTGAGAAAAAGCAGCTCTCCGGCAGCAAGGTTTACGAAAGAATTTTCAGTCCTATAAGCGAGGGCTCCGTAAATTCCAAGGAAAACCGCACTCCGTTCAGAATAAGTGACAGCACTTTGCCAAAGGGGGAACAAGTTGACATAAATAAGATATTGTCAACAAACACACCCGCAAGGGAATTATCCGAGGACTCATCTGAAAAAATAAAAGAAACGGAAAGAGCTGCAGAAGAAATTACGACAGAAAGCAGCGAGTGTTATGCACCGAGGATAAATATAGAGCTGCCTGTGATCAAAGCCTTTGACATTACTGCACTGAGCTTGACCGGTGTTATCTTCGACACTTACATTACCGCTGTTGACGGCGATAGCTTTTATCTTATAGATCAGCATGCAGCTCACGAGCGAATTTTTTACGAAAAGCTTGTAGGTGAGTACGAAAAAAGCGAGAAGGTGAAACAGCCGCTTATTATACCGCTGATGATAAATACTTCTTTGTCTGCGAGTGAGGACAGCTACGACTGGCTTGATGCTTTGTCGGAGATGGGCTTTACCATAGAGGAATTCGGCTCGAATACATATCGCATACCTGAAATTCCTATGTTCATGGAGCTTTCTGAGGCTGAGGATTTCGTCAAGGAGTTTATAGACAAGATTAAAAATTCTACGGATCTTCGCAATACCGTGGTCGTAAACAAGCTCATAATGATGTCCTGCAAGGCGGCAGTCAAAGCAAATGACAAGCTTACGGAAAAGGAAATGCACGCTTTGATAAATGATTTGGCTAAATGCAAAAATCCGTTCAGCTGTCCGCACGGCAGGCCGACCTTTATCAAGCTGACACGATATGAAATAGAAAAGATGTTTAAGCGAGTATAATTATGAAAAAAATAATCGTTGTGGCAGGACCGACTGCCGTCGGAAAAACTAAATATGCGATTGAAATTGCCAAGGCATTTGACGGTGAAATCGTTTCCTGTGACTCCATGCAGCTTTACAAGTATATGAACATAGGCAGTGCAAAGCCGACCGCAGAGGAATGTGCCGAGGTAAGACATCATCTCGTTGACGAAATAGACCCCAAAGAGCCGTTTTCGGTCGCAAAATACGCAAAGCTTGCCAAAGCTGCGATTCAAGATATATTTTCGAGGGGTAAAATGCCTGTGATAAGCGGAGGAACAGGGCTTTATCTGAATTCACTGCTGTATGACATGGATTTCAGCAACGCTCCCAAGGACGACGAGTTCAGAGCCAATCTGGAAAAAGAAGCGGAGCTTTTCGGCTCGGAATATCTGCATAACAAGCTTGCCGAGCTTGACCCTGCGGCTGCCGAACGTATTCACCCGAACAATCTGAAAAAGCTTATTCGGGCACTTGAGGGAGCCGAATCCGGAAACAATATAACGAATTTTAAGAATTGTAATATAAAATGTAAGGATTATGAAACAATCTTAATAGGATTGACAAGAAATCGAGATGAGCTTTATGATAGAATAAATCGTAGGGTTGATATCATGGTGGAGGAAGGGCTTTTCGCCGAGGTAGAGGAGCTCTTGGAAATGGGACTTGCCGAGGAGGACATTTCCATGAAAGGCATAGGCTACAAGGAGATTATAGGCTGCTTTGACGGAATGTACGGCAAAGACGAGGCGATAGAGCTTATCAAAAAGAACAGCAGACACCTCGCAAAACGCCAGCTCACATGGTTCAGACGCTATGAAGATATGAAATGGTTCAATATCAGCGAGTATTCGGAAGATGACGAGGCAATCGGAGAAATCAAAACATGGCTGAGAAACAAAATATAAACGAAAATCTAAATACAAATGAAAAGCAGATAAAGATACACAACAAAAGTAACCGCCCAAACAATGTAATACAAAAGGAAAACGATATCTTTCTCGAGTGTGAAAAAATCGAAAAAGAACTGCCGAAATTTCTCAGAGGCTATTTTATATACTTGAAGGGCAATGTACTGCCTGCGACTCGGCTTGCATATCTGCACGATGTACGCTTTTTCTTTCAATATCTGATCGACGAAACGGATTTGACGGCTGCCGAAACAACAGACAAAATCAAGCTTTCCGAGCTTGACGAGGTAAAGGCTGTCGATGTAAATCTGTTCATAGACTATTGCCGCAGATACAAGGTAGAAACTGACAATTCCGTATACATTTACGAAAATGCGAACAAGTCACTGGCTCGAAAAAAATCGTCTGTATCCGTGATGTTCAAACAGCTTTACCGTGATGAGCTGCTTTCAAAGAACATAACGGACGGCTTTGACCCTATCCGTGTGCAAAAACCGGGCGAGAGGGAAATCAAGGCTTTGCAGGACGATGAGGTGATGATCATGCTCGATGCAGTTTCGACGGGAACAGGTCTTACGGAGCACGAGCTTGTGTACTGGAATAAGACGAAAAAGCGTGACAAGGCAATTTTAATAGTTTTTCTTACATACGGACTTCGTCTTTCAGAGCTTCAGCAGCTCAACCTTTCGTCCTTCAATTTTAACAGAGGCGAATTTATCGTGTACAGAAAAAGAGGCAAGGAGTCAATTATGCCGTTAAACAAGTCGGTAACGGCGGTTCTGCACGATTACATAGATAACGAAAGGGCGGCCGATACCGAGCTTTCCGAGGAAAACAAAGATGCACTTTTCCTCTCACTACAGGGCAAGCGAATGACCGAAAGGCAAATTCGTGAGCTGGTGAAAAAATATAGCTCGATAGCTCTCAAAACAAGCAGACGTGCAGGATACAGTCCTCACAAGCTCAGAGCCACCGCAGCCACCAGCCTGATCGGCAGAGGTAACTCGATTTTCGATGTGGCAGCCTTGCTCGACCATGAACAGGTGACTACAACTCAGCTTTATGCTCGTGAAAAGGTCAATGTTAAGCGTGATTTGGTCAAGGGCATGGAATGGGAAGAAGAACGCACCGAAAAATAAAAATTACTTGAATATATTAGATAAAACACACAGGAAGGAATTACACAAGATGAGCGAACTAACCAAAACAGAACAATTTTTGCAGGAAGAATTCAATATAGACCCCAAGGTTATTGCTTTGGTTCATGAGGCAGAGGAAGAAATAAGCGGAGAGTTTCAAAAATTAGACGATATTATGGCGTACAATCAGTACAAGGTTCTTTCAGCATTTCAGAAAAACCGCATACGTGAGATGCATTTCGGCTGGAAAACAGGATACGGATATGATGATGCCGGCAGAGAGGCTCTTGAAAGCACCTTTGCCGATGTACTTCATACGGAAGCAGCACTTGTCAGAACCACGTTCGTTAACGGAACACACGCACTTGCGACGGTTCTGCTCGGAATACTCAGACCCGGTGATGAGCTGATTTATGCTACAGGAGAGCCTTACGACACACTTCAGACTGTCATCGGACTTACCAATTATGAAAAAGGAAACGGTTCGCTCAAGGATTACGGAGTGACCTTCAAGCAGGTTGATCTGCTGCCTGACGGTTCTATAGACCTTGAGGGAGTCAAGGCTGCAATCACCGACAAAACCAAAATGGTTACGGCACAGCGTGCAACCGGATATTCGTGGAGAAAAGCCATTTCCATCGACGAAATTGCGGCTTTGATGAATGCTGTCAATGAAGTAAATCCGCAGATTGTAAAGATGGTGGACAATTCATACGGCGAATTTTTGGATACGCTTGAGCCTACAGATGTGGGTGCTGACGTTATGGCATCTTCACTGATAAAAAATCCGGGCGGCGGTCTTGCACTCAGCGGTGCATATATCGCAGGTAAGCAGGAGCTTATAGATATTATACAGTACAGAATGACCTGTCCGGGAATCGGCGGAGAATGCGGTCTGACCTACGGTCAAAGCAGAACCATGTTCCAGGGACTTTTCCTCGGACCTAAGGCTACCAACGGTGCCCTCAAGGGTGCAGTGCTTTGCGGAAAGGCTTTCGAAAAGCTCGGCTTTGAGGTTTCGCCGAAAGCGGGAGATATACGTTCCGACATAGTTCAGTCTGTAAAATTCAACGATCCCGCCAAGCTTATTGCTTTTTGCGAGGGCATACAGGCAGCCGCACCTATCGACAGCTTCGTTGCACCGGTTCCGGGGGATATGCCGGGCTACGAGGATCAAGTAATAATGGCAGCGGGAGCCTTCGTACAGGGCTCTACCATCGAGCTTTCGGCAGATGCACCTATGAGAGAGCCGTATATCGCATATTTCCAAGGCGGTCTGACATACGAGCACTCCAAATTCGGTGTTATCAAAGCGATAGATACTTTGCTTAAAAAAGGTTTGATTGAGATAAAGTAAAAATGTAAAAAGGGGAATATAGGGGATTACAATGGACGACGAATTGAAAGCAGAACGGAAAAAAATTTTAGAGGAAACAAAAGAACATACCAAGCAGGAATTTCACACAGGAATAGACAATCTGAAGGCTTCGGAAAAAAAGCAAAAACGCAGAGTAATTATATCTGTGCTCAAAATACTTTTGCTGCTCCTTATTGTGGTCGGAATTCCGCTTTACCTGTACTTTTTCCGTCTTGATTTTCTGAAAAGCTTTAAGGATATCGATGCAATCGTCGCACTGCTGAATCAGCATAAGAGCAAATCGATAATCACATATATATCGTTTCAGATATTGCAGGTCATTATAAGTGTCATACCGGGTCAAGTCGTTCAAATGGCTGCGGGATACCTTTTCGGCTTTTGGCAGGCGTTGCTCTTCGCTCTCAGCGGTGCTGTTATCGGTACGAGCATATCATTTTGGCTTGCCAAGCTGCTCGGACGTGATTTTCTTCACATCTTCTTCGGTGAGGAAAAAATGAACTATTATATCGAGAGGCTTAATTCAAAGCGTGCTTACACACTTGTTTTCTTCCTTTACCTTATTCCGGGCTTGCCAAAGGACATGATAAGCTATGCGGCGGGTGCCTCAGAAATGCGATTTAAGGCGTTTATAACACTTTCGACTGTCGGCAGACTGCCGGGCATGATAGGCTGCCTGCTTATGGGAACGATGGCAGAAA
>CAZLTX010000053.1:0-7193 GCA_964562555.1 uncultured Oscillospiraceae bacterium | reverse complement strand
TCGTCCGGATTTTCTATCATAAGATGCACATCATACGGAACGGAGGTCTTTCCGTTCAGACATTTCATCACAGGTGCTCCGAAGCTTATGTTCGGTACGAAGTGTCCGTCCATAACATCTACATGTATGTAATCCGCTCCGCCCGCTTCAATTTTTTTAACGTCGTCAAGCAGATTGGCGAAATCCGCCGACAAAATCGATGGTGCAAGTTTCATATTTCCCCTCGTTTCTCTGTTTCTCTAATATTTTTTGCGTTTTTTTATTTCTTCCAAATTGGAAAGATATGACTCATATCTTAGCTTAGGTATTTCTCCGTCACGAACAGCCTCACGCACACGGCAGTCAGGCTCTTTCAAGTGACGGCAGTTATCATACCTGCACATTCCGGTATATTTTTCGATTTCGGGATAATACATCCACAGATTTTCCTCATCTGCCTCAAGTATTTCGAAAGAGGTAAAGCCCGGCGTATCGAAGATTTTGCCGCCGCCCTCGGTATCGAAAATTTCAACATGCCTCGTGGTATGCTTTCCACGTTGAGTCTTTTCGCTGACACTTCCGGTTTCCATGTTGGCATGAGGGATAAGCCTGTTCAAAATCGTGGATTTTCCTACACCCGAAGGTCCTGCCAGGGCTATTTTCTTGCCTGCCGTATATGCTTCAAGCTCTTCCATGCCCTGTCCTGTCTTGCCGCTCACGTTCAAAACAGGATATACCTTTTCGTACACCGCCCTTATCTCCGCAAGCTCAGCATCGTCAGCAAGGTCACATTTGTTTATGCATATCAAAGCCTCCACGCCGTGCATTTCCGCCATTATCAGAAACTTGTCGATAAGTGCGAAATTCGGTTTCGGTTTTTTCGGTGCAAATACCACCGCAAAAACATCCACATTGGCAATGGGCGGACGGATAAAGCTGTTTTTACGCTGCAAAATTGCGTTTATAACACCTTTTTTCTCTTCCTCGTCAATTATTTCAAGCTCGACCTCATCACCCACCATAAGTGTGATTCCGTCCTTCTTGAAAATGCCTCTGCCCTTGGCTTCTATCAGTCCGCATGCGGTTTCAACATAATAAAAGCCGCCGATCCCTTTTACGATTAAACCTTTCATATTTATCTATCGTCTGTCATTTTCCTTATCATCTTATCTTTCGCCTGTCTTTATCTGTCGGCTATGCGTCTACTCATCGTCGGAGGCATCGTCATCTCCGCCCATATCGCCGAAATCCTCGCTGCCGCTGCCCTCAGGCTGCTCACCCTTGCTTACCTTGTAGCTTACCGCCGTACCTTCCTCAAGCTCGGTGCCCTCGGGATACTGCTGCCAGAAAATCAGATTTTGTGCGGTGACAGTGGTTTCTTCATATGTCGCCTCTCCCAGCGTCAAGCCGGAGGCACTGATTATACCGTTTGCCTCGTCAGGAGTTTTGCCTATGAGGTTAGGCATAGTTTTCATCTCCTTGCCCTTTCCGTCGCTGACCGTTACGTCTATCTTGGTTCCGCTTTCGGCAGTCGTTCCCGACGGTACAGACTGAGTTATGATAACATTCTCCGGAAGTGTATTTGTTTCCGTCTTTACTATACCAAGCTCAAAGCCAAAGCTTTTCAGATATTCACTTGCCTCCTTGTAGTCCATGCCCTCGATTTTAGGAACCACACCGTCTTTTTTGCCCTTGCTTACATATACGGTAATCAGCTTGCCCTCGGAAACCTTGGAACCCTCCGTAGGAATCTGAGATGTAATCTTGCCTTCTTCTTGATCCGGACTGAATACATCCTCACCTCTTTCGAGCGTAAGACCTGCCTCTTCTGCCAAAAGCTGTGCCTGCTCATAGGTTTTGCCCACAAAGCTCGGAACATCTACTTCCTTAGCATCTCCGCCGAACCAGCCGAGCATGTTTCCGAGCACGAGAATTCCCGCTGCCAGCAATACAACAGCAGCACCGATTATGAAAGCAGTCGTAAGCTTCTTGGCTTTTTCCGCTTTGACATCATCCTCGCTCTTTTCGCTCTTTCTTTCGGTTTTTCTTTCTCCCGAGTGAGCTCTGTATTCTCTCTCGGTATCACGCACTCTCTCGCCTGTGCGTTCCGCTGCTCTGTCACGCTCACGCATATCGATTTCATCCGCCGCCGAAGCACTTCCGTATATGTCATCGGAAATCGAGAAGGCCTTGTTTCCCATCACCTTGGTTATGAAATCTATATTGTCCAGAGCCTCTATCATTTCGTCTGCGGTTCTGTATCTGTTCGTTTGATACTTGTCCGTCGCTTTCATAATAATTCTTTCAAGCTGCGGAGGCAGTCCCGGCACCGCTGCAGTAACCGACGGCAAAGGCTCGTTAATATGCATCAAAGCTATCGAGATAGGATTGTCACCGTCAAACGGAACCTTGCCCGTAAGCATTTCGTAAAGCACGATTCCGAGCGAATATATATCGGAACGCTCATCTACATAAGCACCTCTCGCCTGCTCCGGTGAGAAATAATGCACGGAACCCATGACCTTGTTGTTTCCGCCGATTATAGTTGAGGCACTTACGGCTTTGGCTATACCGAAGTCGGCAAGCTTTGCCACACCCGTGTTTGTTATCAGAATATTATGCGGCTTGATATCTCTATGTACTATCTGATTTTTGTGTGCGAGGCTGAGTGCAGACGCTACCTGCCTTGTAATGCTGATAGCCTCCTTGTAATCAAGTCTGCCCCTTTCCTCTATCAGTTGGCTGAGAGTTTTGCCGTCTACAAGCTCCATAACGATGAAATGAATATTGCCCTCCTGACCTACATCGTAAACGCTTACGATATTAGGGTGAGAAAGTCCGGCAGCCGCCTGCGATTCTCTTCTGAAATTCTCAATAAACTGTTCATCCTTGGTAAATTCGGGACGCAGAATTTTGATAGCAACATACCTGTTCAAAAGGCGGCACTTCGCTTTGTAAACAATCGCCATTCCGCCCTCTCCGATTTTTTCAATCAATTCATACCTTCCGGCTAATAATCTACTGCTCATGAACATCCTCCTCAGTAACCTTCAAACAAATAACCGTTATGTTATCATGTCCTCCATTATTGTTCGCACGGTTTATAAGCTCCGCACAAGCATCAGACATTGATTGATTTTTCCCTAAAATCTCTATCATCTCAGTCTTTTCCACCTCGTCATAAAGTCCGTCCGTGCATATCATGAAAACATCGTTTTTCGCAATCTCAAGCTGGAAAAAGTCCGGTTCAACCGTCGGCTCGGCACCTATTGCCTTGGTTATGACATTTTTTCGCTCATCGACCTCGGCCTGCTCCTTGGATAAAATTCCCGCCTTAACCAAGGTGTTCACATATGTGTGATCCTCTGTCATCTGTATCAGATTTGAGTTCCGATAAAGATATGCCCTGCTGTCACCTACATTTACGATATATGCTTTGTTCTCGATCACATAGACGATAACGACCGTCGTTGCCATACCGCTGTTTTCCTCATATGTATGTGCCAGTCTGAAAATTTTCTCGTTTACCTCGTCGAGGCATCTTTGAAAATAGTTCACTATCGCATATTTGTTGCCCGCCTCCTCGATAGGATTTTGATTTATGTAGCTGACAATCTCGCTGACAGCCGTCCTGCTGGCTATCTCTCCGGCATTGTTGCCGCCGACTCCGTCTGCCACGACATAAACCTTATCCGGCAGCATTACGAAACATGCGTCCTCGTTGTTGCTTCGTCTCAGTCCCTTATCAGACTTGAAACCGACCTGCATAATATCCTCCTTCCAATGGCTATCCCCTTACCATTCTGCAAATAAAAAATCCGTCTGTTCCCTCTGTCGGAAGCAGCTGTATCTGCCGCTCCGCTCTGAAATCTTTATGTTTACTTAAAAAGCTTTCTATCTGCTTTTCGTTTTCACTGCGATTTATCGTGCATGTGCTGTACACCAGCACGCCGCCCTTTTTCACATATTCTGCGGCAGCCTCAAGTATCCTCGCCTGCCTCTGTGTCAGCTCGCTTAAATCCACGCTGTCCTTATACTTGATTTCGGGCTTTCTTCCGATAACCCCCAGTCCCGAGCACGGTACGTCCGCAAGCACTCTGTCTGCGGTGTTTTTAAGCTCAGTACAGCTTTCCGTGCTGTCATGCTGCTTTGTCGAAATAATGCTTATGCCGCATCTCTTCGCTTGATTTTCTATCAAACTGAGCTTGTGCCCGTACAAATCCATCGCTGTTATTTTTCCGCAGTTCTGCATCTTCTCGGCAGTCGCCATAGTCTTGCCTCCGGGTGCCGCACATACATCTATCACCGACTCTCCCGGCTGTGCGTCCAAAATATCCGACACCATTATCGACGCTATGTCCTGCACCGAAAACAAGCCCTGCTCATAGGCATCGCTTGCAAGCAGTCTGCTCCCCGAAACGAGTAAGGCTCTCGGAGTTTTTTCTGAAAGCTCCGCCGAAAATCCCTCGTTTCTGAGCATATCCATCAGCTCCTCGGCACTCGTTTTCATCGTGTTGACCCTTATACTCATCTGCGGCGTGCGGTTTGCGGCGGCAAGAAGCTCCTCCGCCTTTTCCTCTCCGTAGCTGTCCGTCCAAAGCTTCACTATCCAAGCTGCCGCAGAATAGCGTACACTCAGATATGCTGTCAAATCCGTCTTTCTGTCCGGAAGTGCGATTTCATCGGCTTTTTTCATATATCCTCTGAGAACACCGTTGATGAAGCCCTCTCGTCCTCTCGCCAGTCGCTTTGCCATGTTCACCGTTTCGTTCACTGCCGCATATGCAGGCACCGACTGCATGAAACGGAGCTGATACAGACCCATACGCAGCAAGGTCAAATCCTGCTTTTTTAGCTTTCCGATGCCTCGCGGTATGAGTGCATCAAGATAATAATCGAGCAGCAGTCTGTTTTCAAGCACTCCGTAAACCAGCTCTCTGACGAAAGCCTCGTTTTCCGGCTTGTTTTTCTTTATGAAATCGTTAAGTGCGAAGTTTGAATACGCAGAGTTTTTTTCTATTTCAAATAAAACCTCGTATGCTGTTTTTCTGTTTATATCCATTTATATCTATCAATCTCTGTTCTTGAGTGCAAGCATTCTGAGCAGGTTTCCGATTGCAACCGCAAGTGCTGCCACATAGGTCAGTGCCGCAGCACGCAGCACCCTTCTCGCACCCTTGTTTTCTTCTTCGGTGACAATGCCCAGCTCTTCCATCTGTGCGATTGCACGGCTGCTGGCGTTAAATTCGACAGGCAGCGTTACGGTATGGAAAAGTATAACTGCGAGCATCAGAAGTATTCCCAAGTTGAAAATCATATCTCCGATATAGCTTCCGTATGCTAAAAGACCTACTCCGATGATTACCATTATCCAACTGAAATTCGATGCGAAGTTTGCCAAAGGCACTATGGAATTTCTTATCTTAAGCGGTGCATATCCGTTAGCATGCTGAATCGCATGACCCGCCTCGTGACAGGCTACGCTTACAGCCGCAACCGAGTTGACATTGCATACCGATTCGGAAAGACGAAGCACACGACTTCTCGGATCGTAGTGATCCGTGAGATTTCCTCTTGTCATCTCAATTACGACATTATCCAGACCGTTGGCATCAAGCACTCTCCTTGCCGCCTGTGCTCCCGTCATATTTCTGTGATTCCTTACCTTGGAATACTTTTCGAAGCTCGAATGTACCCTAAACTGTGCGTAAAGTGTGAATATGATTGCGGGAATCAGCAAAATTCCGCTCGCATAATATCCTAAATAACCAAAGCCCATATTTGTTCCTCCCTAAATTCTCAAAAACCTTACCCTGTTTATTTCAAAACAGTTCCCTCTTCAATCCGGTTTCCCTTAAGATACTCGGAAACCTTTACCCTCTTTTTGCCCGGCACCTGTATTTCGCTGACCAAAAGGCTGCCGCTTCCGCAGGCTACTCGTATACCCGCCTCCGAAACGCTTACCACCGTTCCCGCAGGCTTACCCGTATCTTCACTGCAAGGCTCAGCTTTCCAGAGCTTCATTACTATGTCGCCGCAGTCGCAAAATGCTCCCGGCCACGGATCAAAGCCTCTTATCAATCTTTCGACCTCGCTCGGCTCCTTCGTAAAGTCGATTTTGCCGTCCTGCTTGAAAATCATCTTCGCATAGCTTGCGAGGCTGTCGTCCTGCGGCTCAGGCTTAAGCTCGCCTTTTTGTGCCATATCCAGCACTTTAACTATAAGCTCGGCACCCATGTCCGCAAGTGCGTCGTGCAGCTCGCTGTAATTCATGCTGCCGATTTTAAGACTGTCCTTGAGCAGCATATCGCCCGTATCCAGTCCCTCTGCCATCTGCATGATAGTAACACCTGTTTCCTCGTCGCCCTCGATTATAGACCTTTGTATAGGTGCGGCACCTCTGAGATGAGGCAGCAGCGATGCATGAACATTCACGCAGCCGTATTTAGGCAGCTCTAAAATTTCCTTCGGCAAAATCTGTCCGTAGGCAACCACCACTATAATGTCCGGTGCGTATTCCTTAAGCTGCCGCAAAAATTCCTCGTTTCCTCTCACCCTTTCAGGCTGCAAAACCGTAATCTCGTGCTGCACAGCCAGCTCCTTGACAGGGGTAAACTGCACCTTCTTTCCTCTGTTCTTTGCCTTGTCGGGCTGAGTTACAACGAGTCCGACCTCATGCTCCGTTTTCAGTATTCCTTCCAGAACGGTAACCGCAAAGTCGGGCGTTCCCATAAAAACTGTTTTCATCTATTCTTCCTCTTCGTATTCATCATAGGCATCTGCCGCATCACGGATATTTTCCGCCTTGTCGATATAGAGTATGCCGTCGAGATGGTCATTCTCGTGGCACATTACACGTGCATCGAAATCACGGAACTCATAGACCTTTCTCTCGCCGTCGAGGTCTGTCGCCTCGATTTTGATATAATCCGGTCGTGTAACCGTTCCAATCTTGCCCGGTACGCTCAGACAGCCCTCGTCATCGGTCTGACTGCCGCTCTGCTCGAGTATCACAGGATTTATCATGTAATACACTCTGCCCGGCTCAGGCTCCGCTATGAACATTCTACGCATTATGCCGACCTGCGGTGCCGCTATGCCCACACCGAGCTGCTCTCTCATCGTTTCCAGCATATCCTCCATGGTCAGCTTGATGCGATCCGTCACCTCAGTGACCTCACGGCATTTTTTTCTTAAAATTTCATCGCCCTCAA
>CAZLTX010000052.1:3533-7297 GCA_964562555.1 uncultured Oscillospiraceae bacterium | reverse complement strand
CCGAACACGGTGCAGAAGGCATATGCGATGCTTGAGGCAGAGGGGCTTATAAGCTCGCATTCGGGGGCAAAAAGCACCATAAGTGCCACAGAAGAAAAGACAGCGGAGATAAAGGCGGAGCTGACCGTAGAGGGCGGCAAGAAAGCAATAGAAATACTGAAGGCAGCAGGCTACGACAAGCAGCAGGCAATAGCCGCCATAGAAGAATATTGGGATTTTGGAGGTGATGAGCTGTGAGAAAAGACACGGTGAAGAAAAAAGAGGGAAGCAAGGCAAAAGGGGTGCTTTCAGCATACAATCTGTTTTTTGTGAGCAGCTATCGCAAGACGGCTGCTGCGATATTGATTTTGCTTGCGGTACAGGCAGCGGTGCTTATACGGGAAATGCAGGGACAAAGGCTTTACTTTGAAAGCGTGGCTGACGGGCTTACGCTGCTTCCGACTCTTGCAGGGTTTATAGTACTGATGTATGTACTCGATGATATATTGGGGGCAAAAAAAAGCAATCTTGATCTCACGGTACGCAGGCTGACGATAGAGCCGTTTTCGCTGTTCTTGATCGAAGCGGTATATGTGATGCTCGTCTTGTTCGTATATTGGGCACTTTCGGCAGGACTTGTGTATGCGGCAGCAGTGTATTTCACCGAGAATATTTCACAGGCTGCAAATCGGGAAACAGACGTGCTGCTTGCGTTCTACCGCATAAACAATCTGAATAAGCTGCTGCCTATGCGAAACATAGCAGCTTGGCTGTGCGATTTTGCTGCAATCGCCGCACTCGGAATCGGCAGAGCGGCTGCAAACAGAAATATCAGAGCAGGCAGAAGCCGCAGCAACTTTATGTATATTCCGATGTGGCTGTTAATAATCCATACAGGTATTTTCAGTGAAAACAGCGGATATGATGCAATCTCTGCAATTTATGCTGTATTGTATGCGTCTGTCGGAATTTTGGCAGCGGTATGGACATATAACGACGAAAAAG
This sequence comes from uncultured Oscillospiraceae bacterium, assembly GCA_964562555.1. Classification (GTDB taxonomy): domain Bacteria; phylum Bacillota; class Clostridia; order Peptostreptococcales; family Anaerovoracaceae; genus CAG-238. The sequence continues at coordinate 6,313 of CAZLTX010000052.1, read as the reverse complement.
AGCCGAGCGGCGAGCCGACGGCGTGCAGTGTGGGAGGTGACAGAAAAAATGTGGCTTGAAAAAATGCGGAAAACCGGCTTTGAGTCATTTGCCGTAAAAAATCTGCCGCCGGGATATTCACTGAAAGCGGAGCTTACGACCTTTTGGATTTCGCTGGCTGCTGCGGTGCTTATGAGCCTGGGCTACATATCGAGATACTGGGAGGCATACGAAAAGCTCTTTGTTCACCGTATGGACGGTTCGAGAACCGCCGAAATCATCAGCGATGCGGTGATGCCGAATCTGTCGGAGCTTTTGGGCGGCTGTATGCTGGGATTTCCGGCATTGGCACTGATGTGTCTGATAATACAGATAGTCGCACATCATACCTATCACAGAAGCGGCGGCTCGAATTCATATTACACGATGAGGCGGCTGCCCGACCGAAACGAATATTTTCGCCGCTGCCATATGATGCCTCTGATAGAGGCAGGACTGATTTTGGCAGCGGGAGCAGCCGTCCTACTGATACACTATATTACATATATGCAGATGACACCGGACGGCTGCCTTCGGTCGGGCCAATGGAGTACGATGTGGAGCTGTTTCCTGCCTGTCGGGCAGAGAGTTCCCGAGATTTTGCCGTAGATTTAGACATGGAGGGGATATACGATGTTAGAAATTAAGAATTTGAGCAAAAAATACAGCGGCGACAAGCTCGCACTTAAAGATGTAAGCCTGAGCCTGCCGAGCGGAGAAATAGTAGGTCTTTTCGGAGAAAACGGTGCCGGCAAAACCACCTTGATGAAATGCGTTCTCGGATTTCTGAAATATGAGGGCGAGATCAAGCTGGACGGAGAGAGCATTACACACGGGAATATAGCGAGGATTTCGTTTGCAACAAGCGAACATTCCTTCTTTCCTGCGATGACTCCTGCCGCACACAGAGATTTTTACAAGGAGCATTTTGACAGCTTCAGAGAAAAACGCTTTGAGGCATTGATGGATTTCTTCGAGCTGCCGATGAACCGCCCTGTGGGAAAGTTTTCTACGGGACAGAAGAACCAGTTCGAGGTGCTGCTCGCACTTTCGCAGGGTGCAGATTACATTTTGATGGACGAACCCTTTGCGGGCAACGATGTGTTTAACAGAGAGGACTTCTACAAGGTGCTGCTGGGAATTTTGGAGCCGACGGAAACGGTGCTGCTTTCGACACATCTGATAGAAGAGGTTGCGGACTTTATAGGCAGGGCGGTGCTGCTGCACAAGGGTGAGATAATCGGAGATCTCTCGATTGACGAGCTTGAGAACTCGGGCAAGAGCCTGATGGATATTATAAAGGAAAGCTACCGTTACAGAGCCGACCGTGTGAGCAAGGCGATAAGCGATATGGAAGAGGTATAGACCATGAAAGCAAGAATTATATCGGCAGTGCTCGTGCTTGCGGCGTGCTTTGTTCTGATTTATGCGGCAGGCTCGGTCAGTGCAATAGAAAAACAGGTGGATATAGCGGAAAGAACCATCTTCGGCGATTCTGCTTATGCTGACGGCATAGAACTGGGCTGCGGCGGCTTTGCGGGTGATTCCGGAAACTATCGCCTTGCTTGGGAAAGCAGCTACAAATTTGCAGCGGAAGAGAGCGAGGTCGAGCAGGAAACGAGCTTTGTCAAGTATAAAGCGGCTGAATTAAAAATCACTAAAAGCAATTATCTTCAAATCGAATCCGATCCTGCGATACCGACGGTTTTGGATATAATTGAGGACGGTGCCGCCTACGAAACTGAAGGCGGAACGAAGGCGGAGCTTATGCGTGAAATATTTACGGCAGATGCTGCGGAAAATGCGGCAAAGCTCAAGGCAAAATGCACGAAGCCCACGAACAATGAAAAGGCTGTGTATCTTAAGGACTTTCTCAGATACTATCCGGTAAACCTCAATATATATGACAGAGGAACAGGCGAATTTTTACAGTTCGAAGATATATCGAATCTCGAAACGGAAAATGAAGAAAGCTTCGCACAGCTTAACCGCTTTTTCCGCATTCCGGTGCTTGAAAAGCAGCGTAGATTTTATTCGTTTGATTTAGCCTCAAACGGAAAGATCAACTTTTTCATGGACTTTGGAAATGTGAACGAAAGCGGCAGCGATTTTACGGAGGAGGCATTTGAGCTTTATATGCGAGGCTATGATAGCGGATCGGCTTTTTATATGCTCTTTGATGCACACATAGAGTACCCGGCAGATTCTGCGAGGGAAAGAGCCGATGCTGTCGTAGATACGAGTCTGATTCCGGGCGGCTACGGAATATACAGGCTGCCTTACGAGTCGCAGAGCGGAGAGCTTTCTGTAGGCGAGCCTGAAACGGTTTATCGCCTTGACCCGAGGAACTATAACGAAATAGTTTCTATAAGTCCCGACGGCGAAAATATGCTGATTACGGTCAGCGACGGAAAGAGCATACACGCAGAGCTGATCAGCCTCAAGGATATGAAGCTCGTGCAGAGAATAGAGCTTCCGATTTTTTCGGGAAAGACCGCAGATGCGGAAAACGGCTTGCTCAAGTATGTGGGGCACAGAGAGGTCGAGCTTACGGAGGGCGGTGCCGAAGCAGCCACGCTCTTTTATACGGACGGCTGCTACTGCCTGTTGAGCTATGAAAACGGCAGGTATAAATCCGAGCTTTCCTTTACGGCAGAGGAAATGAACATGGGAAACGAAACAGAGTCTCTTTACAGCCTCGGAATTTTAGGAAGCCTTGACAGCGATGAGAGCATAAGGCTCGCCTATGACGGCAGCAGGCT
>CAZLTX010000052.1:0-3433 GCA_964562555.1 uncultured Oscillospiraceae bacterium | reverse complement strand
AAAAAATATCTTACACTCTACGACCTGCTGCTTGCGAACGGGGGAAAGAAAATCGCAGCGGTGATGGGACTGAGTGCAATCGCAGAGGGGGTTCTGCTATATATAATGATGCAAAAGGAAACGCTTTACTACGAAAATCTTTTTGCAAGAGGGGCGGCGTTGCCGTTGATGCTGGGCTTTGTTGCCTTGGCAGCGGTTTTGTTCAATCCGATGAAACAGAATAAGAGCAGGCTGAACTATACGCTGTACAGACTGAGAGTGAATGCAAAGGCACTGTATTTCACGGAGCTTGTACATATCGTCATCGTATTTGCGGCGTTTTGGGGACTTTCGCTCCTGCTGCTGTATTCTTTCGGACTGTATTTCACGCAGAATGTTTCGGAGGCACTCAACAGAGAAACGGGAATATTGCTCGCTTTCGGCAGATGTCATCAGCTTTGGTTCCTGCTGCCTGTCGGAAATGCAAGCTGCGTGGCTCGAAACATAGTCGGCGTACTCGCACTGGCTGCGGCAATCGCACGCTTTAACTTCTTCCAAAGAGCCGGCAAGCTCCGCTTTATAGCACCGCTGCTAGTGCTGTGGCTGTTCACTCGAGGCTTTTATACCGGAATTAACTATGCAGAGGCAAATCTGTATTCGATGGCGGCTATGCTGATAATCGGGCTCTTTGCCGTACTGAGTGTGATTTTGACTGACGAGGTGGAGGAATGAAAACGAGAAGAATAGGAGCATTTTTGCTGCTGCTTTTGATTGCGGGCGGCATTTATGCGGCGGCACAGACGGAAAGCGTGAAGAAAGACGTGATTGTAAATGAACAGACGATTGCGGGCAATGCGGCTGCGGCAGACGGACTGACCGCAAGCTTCGGCTGGTATTTGTCATACGGCGGTCTGTCGTGGGAGCATGAGTATACCTACGGCGGAGAGCAAAGCACGGAATTTTTGGATGAGGCAGCGGACGGCTTTGAAAGCGGACTCGAGGGGCAAGATGGACGTGTGGAGCTTTATACAAACTTTGATTTCAGCTCAGCGTATGAACTTTTCTGCATGGACGAAACAGCGGAGGGTAAAAACGATAGAGGCAATGAGAATATACAGGCAGAGAAAATGCTCAAAGCACCCTTTTCGGACGATGCCGAAGCAATATTTGAGCAAATCGGTGAGAAATTTTCAGCAAATCAAACAAAAAGTCTAAAAATTAAGGTGCAGGATTTACTGAAATATTATATAATAAACGGAGATATACAATTTGCAGGCAGATATTCGATGCTCGATTTTTGGATTCTGAAGGAGTATATAGGCAGCAGCATGGATGCGGAGCAGCAGCTTGAGATGAAAATTTGGAGCGATATTCAAAGTTTTTTCAAAATTCCCGTTCTCGAAAACGAGTATCAAAGCGTTACGATGGTCTATGATCCTGCGACCGGAGAGTTAGAGCATACCGAAACCTCCGCTTCGAACAATGAGAAGGATGACAGCTTTCAATTCAGCACCGTATCCTGCGTAACGGATGAGGCGGCATACTTCACCTTTAATCCGCATACGCAAAACGGAAAGCTCGTTGATACAAGCCTGATTCCGGGCGGCTACGGCATATACCGTCTGCCCTTCGATACGAAAAGCGGAGTGCCTAAGACGGGCGAGCTTGAGATGGTTTACGCTCTTGACCCGAACAAGGAATACAACGGGATTCATGCAAGTCCCGACGGCAAAAAGCTTTTTCTTACATATTATATCAATGATGAGATAAATGATGGGACAGAGGAAAAAGCAGACTCAAGCGATGCGGAGGCCGAAATATCGGTGCATATTGCTGCGGAGCTTATAGATACGGCAAGCATGAGCTGTGACAAAAAAATCAGTGTCATGGAAAGCACAAAATCACAGTGGATAGACAGGCGTGATGACGGAGAGTATCTGCTGTTCGCCGACGGAAGCTCACAGCTTGCGGTATATCGTTATAATGCCGAGAAAGAAAGCTATGAGGAATTCCTTCGTCTTGACGGACTTGATTTTGATTTGCCGGGTCTTTCGGCTCTGACGGACAGTCGGACGAAAATGTACTGCGAGGACGGCAGGATAGCCTTTGCTTCATATGAATATGTATTTTACGAAGAGGACGAGGATATATATTGGAGATATACGGGCTGCGTTGCTGCAGCTGTGAATGTTTTCACGAAAGACGGACATGTCTACTGCGGCAGGCTGTACAGCAATCTTCAGGACTATTATGACAGAGAAAGCCGCAGAAAAATCGGTGACCTTCTAAGCAAGGAAACGGAGCACGGCAAGACATTTATAACGGACAGCAAATTCCGTTCATATATGCAGGAGTCGTATCAATCTTTGGGAGTAAAGCGTGCCGAGTGACTTCCGACGAAAGCGAAGAATGGCGTAGTGTGAGTCTGACGAAAACCTTGGTTTTTTGCACATCGGACAGGTGTGCCTTAAAATATGCGAAAGCAAAATAAAACGCAAAGAGCGACACAAGGAGGATTTTTATGTTACATGAGGTAAATTTCAAGTCTTTTAACGAACGTGACACTGTTTACGGCTGGGTTTACGTGCCTGCTTGCAAACCAAAGGGAATCGTACAGATGATTCACGGCTTCGGCGAACACTCCAGAAGATATCTGCACATGATCGTGCGTTTCCTCGAGGCAGGCTACATAGTAGCGGCTGATGACCATGTCGGACACGGCAAAACCGCTTTGGAAAACGAAGGCACTTGGGGCAACTGGGGTGACAAGGGCTGCCACACCATGATGGAGGATGAGCACAGTCTGAAAAAGCTCGTATGCGAGATGTATCCGGAGCTTCCGTATTTCCTTTACGGACACAGCATGGGTTCGATGATCGCTCGTGATTTTATGGCTAAGTACGGCGACGAGCTGACGGGCGTTACTATCTGCGGCACACCGGGAGTTTTCCCTGTAGGCGAAGAAACCATGGCAAAGATGGACAGCCTCATCGCTGAGGGTAAGGGCGACGAAGCAGACCCGACACTTCTCGGAGAGGTTCTCGGCTGGATGTGCGAACGCTGCGGAGAAATCAAGCTCGGAAACGAATGGATCTGCCACGATGAATATGTTCAGATCGACCATGCGACCGACCCGTTCGATGCATTCGCAAGACCGACCTCGAACCGTGCGGTAAGAGATTTCGTACAGATGGTAGAGGTTATCACAGGCAAGGAATGGGCGGAAAAGGTTCCGACAGCACTTCCTATCTATAATATAGCAGGAGATCAGGACCCTGTAGGCATGTACGGCGAGGGCGTATATCAGGTTTCAAACTGGCTTGCAGCGACAGGTCACGATGTGACGACCGAGCTCTACACAGGCTTCCGCCACGAAATTCACAACTATGCGGAAATCAAAGACGATGTAGCAGACGGCATCATCGAATTCATGGACGAAGTCCTCGCATAGGGA
>CAZLTX010000051.1:0-7715 GCA_964562555.1 uncultured Oscillospiraceae bacterium | reverse complement strand
GGTATACCCTAATTGCGTTTCACAGAGGTCATTTTTTGATTTTTGAACCGTACCGATATTCAAGCGGGTATTTTGAAACAGAAATTACAGAAACAATATGGATGGGATAGAGAAAGGGAGATAATTTATGCTTATAGGATATGTGAGAGTGAGCAGCAATGAGCAAAACGAGGCAAGGCAAGTTGCATTGATGAATGAGTTAGGGGTATCTATGCTATTTACTGATAAATTAAGCGGAAGAAATACAGAACGACCTGAACTGAAAAAATGTTAGGGTATATAAGAAAAGGCGATACGGTCATAGTAGAAAGCATTTCAAGGTTTGCACGCAATACAAAAGATTTTCTTAATCTTATTGAAATTTTGACATCGAAAGAAGTAGAATTCAAATCGCACAAAGAAAAAATCGATACGACTACGCCGACAGGTAAATTTATGTTGACAATATTTGCTGCTGTAAGTGAGCTTGAACGGGAATATATTTTGCAAAGGCAGAGTGAAGGCATCGAGCTTGCAAAAGCAGCAGGCAAATATACCGGTAGAAAACGTATAGAACGAGATGATTTTAAAGAAGTTTACGACAGATGGCTAAGAAAAGAAATAACTGCGGTGCAAGCAATGAAAAGATTAAATTTATCGAAGACTACATTTTATAGAAGAATTGCTGAACTTAGAAATTCTGAAAATGACAGACAGAGTATGATGATGCAAGAGCAAGAAAAAAGATAAAGAAACCGGTAAATAATGAATGGCTATTATATGGGGTACAGGCGTTTCCATTGTCCGGAATGTACTTATGTATTTTTTTGAGAGGGGTCGCCCTCTCTTATGCGTAAAACTCTTCTGATTTCTTTGGGAACCACCACCCTGCCTAAATCGTCAATTCTTCTGACTATACCTGTAGCTTTCATCAAATTATTCCTCCATTTTGTTCGGTAAAAGTAGTTTCTGTAGATGCAGGAAAAATATACGCAGTAAAACTTACGGAATGTTTTATTAACTTACGAATCGTTTAGTGCATTCCTGTTTGTTGTAAGTTTGAGAATGTACAATGAAGTTAAAGAACTTTACATCGGATGAGGCAGGCAGACTTTATATGCTGCTTGCCGAGGCTATGGCAGATCCGAACCGGCAAAAGCAAGAAAAAGAACAAAATAGATTGATATTTTATCAAAATTATGATAAAATATAGCCAAAAGTTAAAAAGGAGGCACAACAAGATGATAAATATCAGACCTGTTTCGGATTTGAGAAACAAATTCACAGAGATTGAAAGCCTTGTAAAAGAAGGCGAAGCAGTATACTTAACGAAAAACGGTTATGGCAGTATGGTAGTGCTCGGATTAGAGCAGTATGCAGCATTGACAGATGAGATTGAATTGAAACTGGACGAAGCCGACAGAGCAGCAGAATTAGATGATACCCGTTATACGGAAGACGAAGTTTTCGGAAGGATAAGGACAAAGTTATATGGACGATAAGAAATATAAGCTTAGGTTTCTTCCGATGTTTGAGCAGGATTTGGAGGAAACAGTAAAGTACATTTCCGAACGCTTGAAAAATCCTGCGGCGGCAATGCGGCTTGTAGATGAAATACAGGCAACCATAAATGAAAGGCTAAATTATCCAAAGGCATTTGAGCCATATCCGACAAGACGAGAGCGAAAATATCCGTATTATCGAATATATGTGAAAAACTATATTGTTTTTTATGTTGTGATTGATGATGTTATGGAGGTCCGTAGATTGCTATATAATCGGAGAAATATCAGAAAACAGTTATAGCTTGCTCGCAGCGATAAGAGCCGTATATCGTATATGAATTATGAAAAAATTGATAATATGCGTTTCATTAGGGTATACCCATGTGGTATACCCTAATTGCGTTTCACAAAGGTCTTTTTTTGATTTTTGGATCGTCTCGATAATTAAGCAGGTATTTTGAAACAGAAATTACAGATTAAACTTACGGAATGTTTTTTTATTCAATGAAAGCGATAAACATAAATATGCAAAAAAACAAATAATATTCAATTTTACTCTTGACAGCTTGACGAAAATCTATTAGAGTGTTAATGTATCGCTAATATTTTGCAATCAGGATTTATATATGCAAAAACTATAAATATAGGGAAATGCCCCCTATGTTATACAATATAGATGATCTTTGTATTTTGTTTGAGATACGAAATCAAGCAAGTGAAAATTAAGTAAACGAAAGTGGAAATATACGAAATGAAAAGAATGAAATCCGTAGCGGCATTGTTTATTGCATTGGCGTTGATTTTTAATTTATCAACTACATGTGCGATGGCAAGCGAGCTTAAATTAAATACGACAGATGCGACCGTTTTTATCGGCAAGAGTGTGGATTTAGAGCTTGAAGGTGCAGAGGAAGCCGTATGGAGCTCTGCCGATGACGATATAGCCGAAGTGGACGACGGCGGTAAGGTAACAGGCAAGCGTGTGGGTAAAACGACGATTACCTGTACGGCAAGCAACGGCAGCTCCTGCGAGTGCACGGTAATGGTTACGAATACATATACACCGACGCAGGCGTATAATGCACTTATCAAATTGAAATCGATTTATCCCGAAGGAATGAAATGGAACAACAGCAGGTATTACAAGTCGGCAGACCTAAAGCAGTGTGCGGGAAGAGGCTGTCATGCATTCGCTTTAGCTGTAAGCGATGCTGTATTCGGCTCACAGCCTTTCACCAAAAAGCACTCTAACTTTAATAAAATCAAGGCGGGAGATTTGGTACGCCTCAATAACGACACACATACGGTTGTGGTTTTGAAGGTGAAGAAAAATTCAATCGTTGTAGCGGAGGGTAACTACGGCGGTACCGTTCACTGGGGTCGCACGATTAAGCTGTCGACGCTTAAAAAGACAGGAAACTATGTAATGACAAGATATCCGCAGAAGAAAGCAAAAAGATGATAAGGACGGCAGTGTGTACTGCCGTTTGCCTTTTTTTGAACTTCTGATTTACAGGCTGTTTTTTGTACTTTTTTATCTATTATTCTTGGAAATAACACATATTATGTGTTATACTATAATGATGTTGATTTAAGAGTTTAGCTTTGATTATTATTTCTAACGATTGCGAAAGAATGAGGGAGGAAAAAATGCTCTTTAAGGACATAAGTATACTTGATGAAAATTTTGAAATAAAGCATAATATGTATGTGGGAATCGAGGGCAGCCGCATAGAATATATCGGAAGCAGCATGCCCGAAAAGGATTACGGCAGATGCTATGAGGGCAAAGGAAAGCTTTTGATGTGCGGATTTTATAATTCACACGGACATTCGCCAATGGCTTTGATGCGTGGATACGGAGAAAACCTCGCATTACAGGATTGGCTGAACAAAAAGATTTTTCCTTTTGAGGACAAACTCGACAGCAATGCAGTCTACTGGGGAACAATGCTTACCATGGCAGAATCCTTGAGATTCGGAATAGTTTCTACATCTGATATGTATTATTTTATTGACGATATGGTTGCGGCTACGAAGGAATCGGGAATGAAAGGAAATATTTCCCGAGCAATAGTCAATTTCAACGACAGTGATGTATGGCAGCTTCCGTCAATGCAGGAGATGAAAAGAACCTTCGAAGCATATCATAACATGGATGATGAAAGAATAAAGATGGACGTGAGCATTCATGCCGAGTATACCTCCAATCATCTTGCGGTGGAGGCTGTGTCACAGTACGGCAAGGAGGTCGGAACACGAATGCATATACATGTTTCGGAAACCAAGTCGGAGCATGAAGAGTGCAAGAAGAAATACGGAAAAACGCCGATAGAATATTTTGCGGATTTGGGAGCACTGGATATACCGACTACGGCTGCACATTGCGTTTGGATAGAGGGAAATGACTTCGACATCTTAAAAGAAAAGGGTGTTACCGTTGCGGTAAATCCGGTAAGCAATATGAAGCTTGCAAGCGGTGTATGCAATGCCGCCGAGCTTTTGAAAAGAGGCATAAACACGGCTATAGGAACAGACAGCGTCGCAAGCAACAACAGCTTGAATTTCTTTGAGGAAATGAAATACTTTGCGACCGCAGCTAAGATGATGACAGGCGACCCGACGGCGGTAACACCGCTGCAAACTCTGTATGCGGCGACCAGAGGCGGTGCGTTGGGACAGGGCAGAACAGACTGCGGTTTGCTGAAGGAGGGTTTCCGTGCAGACCTTATCGTTGTCGATATCGACAAGCCGAACATGTATCCGGTGCATAATCTGCTGAACAATCTGGTATATTCTGCATCGGGTACGGATATTGTGATGACTATGGCAGACGGCAGAGTTCTTTACGAAAACGGTGAATACATGACAATAGATATTCAGCGTACCGTAAGAGAAGCGGAGGCTGCTACAAATAAAATTCTGACATTGCTTTAGAAGTTTATGCTTCGGCGGAAAGCTTAGGCTGTAAGCCGGAAGCAATCAGAATAACTATACCTAAAGAAAGGCTTACTATATGGCAGGTAATACAGGTAATAAATTTTTGAAGGGGGCTGCGGTTCTCGGCATTGCGGGAATTTTGGTCAAGGTAATGGGAATGTTTTTCCGCTTGCCGCTGACCAACTGGATAGGTGCAGAGGGAATTTCATATTACAGCTCGGTATATCCGATTTATGTTTTTTTCCTTACTCTATCCACTGCCGGAATTCCGGTTGCAATTTCCAAAATGGTGTCGGAGCGAACCGTAATAAGAAATTACGGCGGGGCTCATAAGGTATTTCATACATCGCTTTGGCTGATGGCGTCTTTCGGCTTTGTTTCCTTTATGATAGTACATTTGGGAGCAGGCTTTATAGAAGATGCCGTGCTTAAAAATCCCGGAACGAGCTTGTCGCTTCAGGCAATTGCACCGTCCCTCTTTTTCGTACCGATAATGTCGGCATACAGAGGCTATTTCCAAGGCAGACAAAACATGAATCCGACGGCACTTTCACAGTTCTTTGAACAACTCTTTCGTGTAATTGTCGGATTGGCACTTGCATATTATTTGATTCCGACCGGACTTGAGGCGACCAATGCAGGAGCAACTTTCGGCTGTACGGCGGGTGCTGCTGCGGGACTGTTGGTAATAATAGCGATTTATCTTTTGAATCTGCGTTCTATAAAGTTAAAAATCAGACGCAATAAATCCCAAGAAAAGCTTGAAAGCACCGTTTGGATTGTAAAGCGTATTTTGGTCATAGCGGTACCTATTACCATAGGGGCATCTATACTGCCGCTTATGGAAACGATAGACAGTGCCGTTGTTATGAGAAGACTTCAGGCGAGCGGCTGGAGCCTGGTGGAGTCAAAGGTTTTGTGGGGAAGGCTCGGCGGATACTGTAATTCGCTTATAGGACTGCCTCAGGCATTCACACAGGCTGTGGTTATGAGCTTGGTTCCTGCGATTGCAGCAGCGTACAGTCTGGGAAATATGAAAGATGTCAGAGAAACAAGCAAGCTCGGTATGCGTGCGGCAATGCTCATCAGCTTTCCGTGTGCGGTGGGTATGTTTTCGCTGGCTGAACCGATTCTGCACATGCTTTATCCTAGCCAGCTTGCGGAGGCGACGGCATCTGTTCCGACGCTTAGGCTTATGTGCGTGGGCATAGTATTCATGTCGGCACTTCAAACGCTGACAGGAGCACTTCAAGGTGTTGATAAGCAGGCTGTTCCGGTGAAAAATCTTGCGATAGGCTCGCTGGCTAAGCTCGTGCTTACTTATATACTTGTAGGTTTAAGACCTATAAATGTTAACGGCGGCCCGATAGGAACGATTGCGGCATATATTATCGCAACCGTGCTTAATACTCAGTATCTCAAAAAATATACAGATGTTAAGTTTGACTTTATGATGACCTACGGAAAGCCGGCGGCTGCGTCGCTGCTTATGGGTGTTGCGGCATATGCGAGCTATAAGCTGTTTTTCCTTGCGACGGCAAGCAACCTCATTTCGACGCTTTTGGCGGTATGCGTGGGGGTCGTTGTGTATGTCGTTTTGATTTTTGTCGTAAAGGCGATTACCAAGGAGGAGCTTGCAAGACTTCCTAAGGGCGATAAGCTTGTGAGAATAGCTGACAAATTTATCAGATAGTGTAACAGAACAGATATAGATAGATACAGGACAGAGAAGAAATACGGATAGGAATATGGAAATAAGAGAAGAATATATGCATCTGACGAAAGCTGCGGCAGATGACAGAGATGCGATTGACAGGCTTGCGGAAATCATTCGGGTACTTCGTGCGGAATGTCCGTGGGATAAGGTTCAGACACATGAAAGCCTCAGAAAGGGCATGCTTGAAGAGGCATATGAAACCGTAGAAGCAATCAATAACAATGATATGCCTAATCTTCGGGAGGAGCTCGGAGATGTGATGCTTCAGGTCGTTTTCCATGCAAATCTTGCAGAAGAGGAGGGACAGTTTGACCTGAAAGATGTCATAAACGAAGAATGTGAAAAAATGATAAGGCGGCATCCTCATGTTTTTTTGCATGAAACGGGAAATAATAGTCCGAAATCTATTGACAAAGTGCTTGAAAAATGGGAAAATATCAAGGTAAAAGAGAAAGGTGAGGAATCATGTGTTTCTCGTTTGCAAAGAGTGCCTAAGGCTTTGCCCGCACTTATGCGGGCATTTAAGATACAGAAGAAAGCTGCGGATGTGGGTTTTGACTGGAATGATGTTTCAGGTGCATTCGACAAGGTAGACGAAGAACGCAGGGAACTCATGGAACAGTATGCAGATACAACGGTTTCATTTGATCGCTTGGAAGATGAAATGGGGGACTTGTTGTTTTCATGTGTGAATGTAGCCAGATTTTTAGATGTAGATCCCGAGGCTGCCTTGAATCGGACGAGCGAAAAGTTCATCAGAAGATTCAGCTATATAGAGAGCAGGGCAGAGGCATTGGGAAAAGAGCTGACAAGCATGACGCTTTCGGAGATGGACATGCTTTGGGAAGAATCTAAGAAGTCGGAGCATACTGTCGTTTAGGCATTATTATTATTCAATTATTTTTACTATTAAATAAGGAGGACTTTAAAATGAACAAGGCTGAGTTAGTTGCTGCAGTTGCAGAAAAAGCAGGACTTACCAAGAAGGACGCAGAGGGTGCAATCAACGCTATGGTTGCAAGCATCGAGGAAGCTCTGGTAAACGGTGATAAGGTACAGCTCATCGGATTCGGTACTTTTGAAACAAGAGAAAGAAAAGCAAGACAGGGCAGAAACCCTAGAAAGCCGGAAGAAGTTATCGAAATCGAAGCTTCAAAGGCTCCTGTATTTAAGGCAGGCAAGGCATTAAAGGATGCTGTAAACAAATAGTAATCAAAACGATTACGATACTAATTTAATTCGATAATTAAGGTAAGAAATTACCTTTTTTATAACTATTTCAAACCTAATGGCTCATGCGAGAGGTTAGGGAAAGGCACTTATGAGAATCGACAAATTTTTGAAAAACTCAAGACTGATAAAGAGGCGAACCGTGGCGAAAGAAGCTTGTGATCAGGGGCGTGTTTCGATAAACGGAAAGCCTGCGAAAGCGGGAACCGAGGTTAATGTGGGTGATGTCATTCATATTGAGTTCGGCAACAGCTCGGTATCGGCGAGGATTTTGGAGATAAGCGAATCTTGTAAGAAAGAAGCCGCAACAAAAATGTATGAAATAATTCAGTAAAAAAGACCGT